>CAZTHR010000086.1:0-2417 GCA_964613265.1 uncultured Lentisphaeraceae bacterium
AAAAAAAAATGGAGGGAATCTCGATTTACAGTTGCAATAAAAAAAAATGGAGGGAATCTCGATTTACAGTTGCAGAAAAAAAAAATCGATATATAATGTACCTATTGTCGTTGTCTAAACTTTTGCAATTTGTCCCACGGGAATCGTGGTATCAGAAAGGACGGTCAGATGAAATTTGGCGTAAAGGCTTTCAGTGGAATGCGGGGTGTCGCCCGATGCCTGCGTGGAATTTTGTATATGGGATTTGTGTGCGCGGCTCTGTCGCTTCGTGCCGAAGCTCCGGACGAATTGCTCGACTACGAATTGCTCGACTTCGTAGAAGCGACGGGTGACCAGTTCGTGGATTTGGGCATCGAAGCGCGTTCGGGGACGAAGGTCGAGGCCCGGCTGGAATGGACGTCCCTTTCGTATGAATCGTGTTTTCTCGGCGCGGACGCAACGGACGGGCCTTCGACCATGTGTTTCCTCGCGTGTGGATCCGACGAAAAAATCGCGGCGGCCTGTGGCGAGGCGTTGCCGCTGCGGACGAATTCGGGGAAGAATGAGCCCAAATGGCGAACGGGCCGAGTCTACAATCTGGCGGCGGATTTCGCCGTTGCCACGAACACCGCCGACGGCGCGACCATCTGGACGCAAACCATCGATGTTGCGGATTACAATGTCCATGTGTCGACGTCCTCCGTGCCTGTCGCCATCGGGCAGAGCCTCTACCTCTTCGCCCGTCACGCCGGCGATGGTACGTTCGTCTGCCCTGCGAACGTTCGGTGCTATGGGTTGAGAATTTGGCAGAACGCGGGTACGAATACGTGTTCGGCGTATACGCTCGTCCGTGACCTACAGCCGTGCAGGAAGAACGGTCGCACGGGTCTCTACGATGCGGTTTCGGGCGAAATCTTCTACTCTGGCAGCGCGGTCAATCTTGTGGCTGGATCGAATGTGGTGCGGACCGAGTACATTGATGTGCCCAAGGGTGTGTGGTTCGACGTCGGCGTCAGGGCGCGTTCGGGAACGCGGATGTGGGCGAAGATGGAATGGGATGCCGTCGGTGAAGGTGACGAGTACGACCGTGCCTTTCTCGATGCGCGTAAGGATGAAAAGACGAACTCGCGTGTCTTCCTGTTTCACACCGCCCATGGACGGGCCGGTTTGGGGTACGGTTCGTACAAAGACATCAACAACAACAACTCTTCGTTGGAGGCGAACCGCCGCTACGAGGTGGAAACGGATCTGCAAGTCGGCCGTCAGACGATGAAGATTGATGGCGTGGAGATCTTCAATGAACAGTCGAATCAGAAAATCGACACCGGTTTGAACTTCTATCTCTTCGCCAACAACATCGCCGGGGATGCGAAGTTCATGGGGGCCGGGCGTATCTATGGTCTGAAAATCTGGCAGACGGGCGATGACGGCGAAGAACGACTCGTACGCAATTTCAGTCCCTGTCTGTGGCAGGGGCGCAAGGTGTTGTTTGATGACGTGTCCCATACGATCTTTCGTCCGAATGGCGTGGCGTCGTCCTCCGAGGAGGACGTGTCGTTTGCGGACGGAGAGCCCGACTATTTCTGCGAATACGTGTCGGGCGGCGGCGCTCATCACGTGGACACAGATGTCCGCGCCAAATCGGGCCTTCGTGCCGAGGGCACGTTCCAGGATGACTTTACGACTCCGGACACCGAGAAGTTCGTCTATCTCGAACGTACGATGAACGAGCGGACGATGCTCGCCGCGTGCGATGCCGTCAGCTCCAACCGTTTCTACATGATGCACTGTGCCAATGGGCTTTGGATGGGCTACGGGCCGTCCGGAGGATACCCAGAGTTTTTCACGACGAACGCGACAGAGGGCACCGTTACCACCAATCACTACGATAGAGGGACGATTGAAGCAACCGAAAAGCATACGTTCGAGGCGTCGTTTGCCGTCGGGTTGCAGACGCTCAAACTGGACGGCAAGGAAATCATGCGCACGACGAAGACGAACGACGTGGATGCCGGTTGCAACCTCCATGTCTTCGCGTGCCGAAAGGGCGACCAGATCGTCTATCCGTCACGCGCCCGCTGCTATGGGCTGAAGATCTGGCAGATGAACACCGACGAAACGGAAGAGTGCGTCCGCGATTTTAGGCCGTGTGTGAAAGACGGGAAGATCGGTCTTTACGACGCCATCAAAAAGCGCGTCCACTACGTGGTTCCGAATCGTCCCATGGAAGACGTAGGGGTGCTCTTCCTGACGTCGGCTCAAACAGCGAAACTGGCGAATGCGAAACCGGTCGAATACCTTGCGTGGGTGGAAGCGGATGGAACGCAGTTCGTGAATACGGGCGTGGACGGACGTTTCGGCACGACGGCGGAAATGGAAATGGCGTGGATGAGCGACAAGGACAGGGACGACGAATTTCTGGGGGCGCGTACGGGTGA
>CAZTHR010000086.1:2517-8725 GCA_964613265.1 uncultured Lentisphaeraceae bacterium
CGAATGGCATCGTGCTGACGGCGGGACGGAAATACACGGTGCGGACAACGCTGAACCAAGGCTCGCAGAAAATCGAGGTCAATGGCGTTACGTGGCGTGAGGGAAACGAATCAAAGGCAGTCAACACCAGGTGTCCACTCTACTTGTTCGGGGGCAACTGGGACCGTACGGCGCAGTGGCTTACGCCGGCACGGTGCCATGCGCTGACGTTGTGGCAGGACGGTCTGTGTGTCCGGCAGTTCAGGCCCGTGCGCTTGGACAACGGGTTCGTTGCGCTTTGGGACACCCGTGCCCACAAGGTGTATCTTCCGCAGAACGGGAGTGGTATCGTCCTGCCTGATTTTTTGAAGAACGAGAGCGGTAACGAGAGCGGTGTCGTCTTGCCGCTGTTCCGTGGCGGACCCGTCGTACGGCATCTCGAACGCGGCCTGACACTGATTCTGCGCTGATTTCTCGTTTTCGGTGGCGGTTGTCGGTCGAACGGGTGTACACGTGGCCATTGTTTTGGTGAAAAAGGATGTAAAACCCATTGGTTTTGTCGGAATGGGACAAGTCGCCCGTTTTGTGCTACAATAGTCGCGATTCGTTTCACTCTCAGAAAGGATAGTCATGTCTGATTGCTGTGTGTTCGCGGGCCAGGGCGCCCAGGTACCCGGAATGGGCAAGGATTTCGCGGAGGCGGATGCCGCCGTGATGGCGCTCTTCGACAAAGCGAATGCGGTGCTTGGGTTCGACCTCAAGAAAATCTGTTTCGAGGGTCCGGCCGAGGAACTGACGAAAAGCAACGTTTGCCAACCTGGCATTTTCGTTGTCAGCTATGCGGCGTTCCAGATGCTCCAGAAGCGTCGCGCCACGCCGTTCGCGGCGGCGGCGGGGCTGTCGTTGGGCGAATGGGGCGCTCTCTGCGCGGCGGGGGTACTCGATTTCGATTCCACGCTGAAGGTGCTGGAGGCGCGGGGGCGCTTTATGCAGGAGGCCTGCGAGGCCACGCCCAGCGGCATGATCGCCATCGTCGGCGCCTCGCCCGCGCAGCTCGATGAACTCTGCGCGAAGACGGGCTGTACGCCCGCGAATATCAACAGCGCGGCGCAAGTCGTGTTGTCGGGCGACAAGGCGCAGGTCGCCGCCGCCGCCACGACGGCGAAGGAACTTGGCATCAAGCGCGCGATTCCGCTTCAGACGGCTGGCGCGTTCCACTCGAAGTTCATGCAGCCCGCCCGCGAGAAGCTGGCGCCGATTTTGGACGGCATCACGTTCAGTGCGCCGAAGATTCCCGTCATTTCCAATGTGACGGGGCAGGTGCATTCGTCCGACCCGGGTGAAATCAAGGCGGTCATGCTCCGCCAGGTCACGGAGACGACGCGCTGGGCGGACGATATTGAGGCCGCCAAGGCGCTCGGCTGTACGCGCTTCATCGAGTTCGGGCCGGGCAAGGTGCTGTCGGGCCTGATCAAGAAGATCGACGCCACGCTGACGACGCTCAACGTCTCGGATGCCGCGACGCTCGACGCGACGGCGGCCGCGCTTTAAGGCCGGGCCACCGTGGAAAACGGAAAACGCTGAATAGAAAGAGAAGGAATATCAATGGGAAATCTTGACGGCAAGGTAGCGATTGTGACGGGCGCCGCCCGTGGCATCGGCCAGCAGATTGCGAAGAAACTCGCCGAGGCGGGCGCGAAGGTCGCGGTTGTCGACCTCAAGGCGGAATGGTGCGAAGAGACGGTTGGCCTCGTGAAGGCCGCCGGCGCGGACGGCGCGGGGTTTGGCTGCAACGTGGCGAATTCTGCGGACGTGGACGCGGTTGTGAAGGGTGTCCTGGAGCAGTTTGGCCGGATTGACATCATGGTCAACAACGCCGGCATCACGAAGGACGGTCTGCTCATCCGCATGAGCGACGACGATTGGGACGCCGTGCTGAACGTCAACTTGAAGGGTACGTTCCTCTTCACCCGCGCCGTGGCGCGGCCGATGATGAAGAACAAGTCCGCAGACGGCGTTCAGGAGGGCGGCGCGATCATCAATATCGCGTCCGTCGTCGGGATCATGGGCAACGCCGGACAGGCGAACTACACGGCGTCGAAGGGCGGCGTGATCGCCCTTACGAAGACGACGGCCAAGGAACTCGGCAAACGCAACATTCGCTGCAATGCCGTGGCACCGGGTTTCATCCAGTCGAAAATGACCGACGTACTGCCGGACGACGTGAAAAAGGCGTATATGGACACGATTCCGTTGCAGCGTTTCGGCACGGCGGAAGACATCGCCAAGTGCGTGGCGTTTTTGGCCGGGCCGGACGCCGCTTACATCACCGGACAGATCGTTTCCGTGAACGGCGGGATGATTGGCTGATTTTGTCGAACTTTGCCCTCGCAATCGGGCGGAGAATTTGGTAAAATAACTTGCGTCTAACCAAAGGAGAATTGAAATGGCAGGCAAGCTTGAAGATCGCGTGAAAGAGATTATCGTTGACCAGCTCGGTGTCAATGCGGAGCAGGTCACCTTTGAGGCGTCGTTCATCGACGATCTCGGCGCTGATTCTCTCGACTCGGTCGAACTCATCATGGCTTTCGAGGAAGAATTCGGTGCGGCGATTCCGGAAGAGGACGCCGAAAAGCTGACGACGGTTGGCGCCGTGATCGACTACCTCAAGAGCAAGGGGTTTGGCGACGAGAAGGCCGCGCAGTAATCTGGCGACCACACGCGAAGGGAAAAGGGGCGGGCCGTCTGGCTTGCCCCTTTTCTGTCTTTTTGCTAGAATAAAGCCTCGTGAAAAATGAACGTTCCAGCGACGCGCTCAACCAGCGTAATACGGTTTTCGACAATCGTCTCCGGCCGGAGCGTTTTCAGGATTTTGTCGGTCAGCAGAAGATTCGCGACCGTTTGGAACTTGCCGTGAAAGCGGCCAAGGAGCGTGGCGAAACGCTCGACCACGTCCTTTTTTCAGGGCCGCCCGGTTTGGGGAAGACGACGCTCTCCTACATTCTTGGCGATGCCATGGGCGTCCATGTGAAGACGACGAGCGGGCCGGTTTTGACGAAGCCGGGCGATTTGGCGGGGCTGCTCACGTCGTTGGAGGCGGGGGACATCGTATTCATCGATGAAATCCACCGCATGGCGAAAACCGTGGAGGAATACCTCTACTCCGCCATGGAGGATTTCGCCATCGATATCATGATCGACCAGGGTCCGAACGCCCGTAGCGTCCGTCTGGAACTGCCGCGTTTCACCCTTGTGGGCGCCACGACGCGCATCGGCCTTATCGCCGCACCTTTGCGCGCGCGTTTTGGCCTTGTGAACCGTTTGAGTTTCTACGAGCCGGAAGCATTGGCGGAAATCGTGACGCGCTCCGCCGCCAAACTGAACGTCGCCATTGAACCCGACGGGGCGTTGGAAATCGCCGTGCGGTCGCGGGGGACGCCGCGTATCGCCAACAATCTGCTGCGTCGTGTGCGTGACTACGCCCAGGTGAAGGCGGACAATCTGATCACGAAACAGGTGGCCGTTGATTCGCTGGGGTTGCTGGAAATCGATCCGAACGGTTTGGACGAGATGGACGTGCGGATTCTCGAAACGATCTGCGCGAAATTCGGCGGCGGCCCCGTGGGGTTGTCCACCATCGCCGTCAGCGTGGGCGAGGAGGCGGATACCATTGAGGAGGCCTATGAGCCATTTCTCATCATGGAAGGGTATCTTGATCGGACGCCGAAGGGGCGCGTGGCCACGGATCGTGCTTGGCAGAAACTCGGTTTGAAGCCTGGCGGGGGTGTGAAACAGCCCAGTCTGTTCGCCTAGGCTCAAGCGAAGGAATATGCTATTCGGGTTCGAAACATGCTATAATGCTGGGTGTTTGAGAACGGGGTTTCTTCCGTCCGGGTGGACTGGGTTTCGGAATCCTCGAACTTCACCATGGATTTTGTGAAACAGAGTTGTTTCCGAATCGCTGGATAAACGACGGAGAGGAATGAGACATGCGCAAATCGATTCTGGGATTCGCGTTGCTGGGCGGCGTGTGCGCGTTCGGCGCGACGACGCTGTATGATTTCGAGACGGCGGAGGAGATCGGCCGTGCGCCGAAGGTCGCGAACGCGGATTGGACGTTGGCGGTCACAAACGCCTTTGCGACGGGCGGTGCGAATGCGTTGCACTTTCGGTGCGCACCCTGGGAGCAGGGTCGCCCCGAATGGCCGAGTTTCACCGTTGCGTCGCCCGTGGCGGACTGGTCGGGCTATGACCGCCTCGTCGTCGATGTAGTGAGCCTTGGCGCACATGGCGATCGGCTGTCGACGTTCATCGCCGAAAAGGACGGGCGTATCCAGAACGGTCTCCACAAGTCGTTCCGCCTTCCGTCCGCCGGACTCGTCCAGTGGGTGATTCCGCTGAAAGACTGGCCACAGACGGCCGATCCGCACAAAGTCGCGCGCATCCATTTTTTCACGGAGCGGCCGCAGGACTTCGATGTCTATCTGGATCGTTGGACGCTTCTCAAACCGGGTGAGGCCGTCCCCGCGCCGACGAGTTCGACGCTCGTGCGTGATCTGCTGCCGCGTCTGAAAGATCGTGTCGGGGCGGCGGAACGGGCGTGCGAAGAGGCCGAACGTGTCAACGCGCATCTTGAAGACTACTGGCGGTTCCGCGAGAAGTGCGCCCGTGTCGGGCAGGACACGACGAAACTCCTCGTGGGCGCGGCTTCGTCGATGGTCAAGATTCGTCCGCGCGGTACGTTTGACGCCGAACCCGCCCGCGCGTTCACCGTGCGCCTTGCACGGAACGAGAAGGAAAGCGTGCAGGTGCTTGTGGCGGCGGGCGATGCCGATTTGCGGAACGTTCGCGTGTCGGTGGGCGACTTGACGGCGAAGGACGGTACACGTTTTGCGGCCTCCAATGTCAAGTGTGCGCTGACGGGGTATGTGAACGTCACGAACAAACCGCCCTACAAGGTCGGCTACGCGACGCCCACGAACACGCCCGCCGGGTACTGCCGCGCATTGAAGACGCCCGAAGCCGGCTGGTGGCCGGATCCGATTCTCGACCACCTGTCCACAACGGACGTGAAGGGGCGTGACGTGCAGAGTTTCTGGGTGCGCGTGACTTGTCCCGAAACGCAGAAAGCGGGCGCCTACACGGGGACGCTCACGGTCAGTGTGGACGGGAAGGCCGCCGCGACGGTGCCGTTCCATGTGCGCGTGAACGACTTCGCCGTGCCGAAAGCCTCGCCGCTGCCGATGGCGATTACGTTCTGGCCGGAGGTGAACACGGCCGACCGCCCGGATTGGGAGGCAGAGACGCGGCAGCTTCGGGGCAACCCCGACTTCCCCGTCAACGCCTGGAAGCCGAACCGCCTCGCGTGGGGCGATTTCCTGGCGGACTACTACATCACGATGGATTCGCTCTATGGGCAGAACCGCATTCAGTGGGACGTACTGGCGCGTCTGAACGCGCAGGGACGGCTGGGCGTCTTCAATCTGGGCTATTGGAGCTATCCCGCGAAGGGCGAGACGGACGAGCAGTGGCGTGCGCGGACGCTGCCGATGCTGCGGGCGAACTATGAGAAGGCGAAAACGCTCGGCATTTTGGACAAGGCCTATCTCTACGGATGCGATGAGATTGCGAAAGAGTACTTTCCGAATATCAAGCGGGCGGTGGCGTGTCTGAAGCAAGAATTCCCCGGCATTCCGATTTCCACCACGGCCTACGACCACGAGTTTGGCGTGGGTACGGAACTCGGCATTATGGATTGGTTCACGCCGCTCACGCCGAAGTACGACGTCGCGAAAGCGGCGGCGGCCCGCAAGGAAGGCCGTCAAGTGTGGTGGTACATCTGCTGCGGGCCCCATTCGCCGTACGCGAATATGTTCGTGGAGAACGAGGCCATCGAAGGACGCATTCTCATGGGGGCGCAGACGACGCGGATGCGTCCGGACGGCTTCCTCTATTACGAGATTTCGATCTGGAACATGCGCCGTCCGCTCTCCTGCGGGCCGTTCACGGACTGGGATCCCCGCAGTTGGACGACCTACCACGGCGATGGTTCCTGGACGTGCATGGGTCCGGGTGGTATGCCGCTTGCCACGCAGCGGCTTGAGAACTTCCGCGACGGGCTGGAGGACTACGCCTACGCGCTCGAACTCGAACGACGGCTCAAGGTCTGCAAGGATCCGAACGGCGTCTGGGCGACGAAAGCCCGCGCCGCGCTCGCCGTGCCGCAGGA
>CAZTHR010000087.1:0-8569 GCA_964613265.1 uncultured Lentisphaeraceae bacterium
TATTTGCCTTTGAGACGGAAGTACTTCTTCACCGTCTCGACGACTTTCTTCGGCTGGCGCTGGTGGTTGAAAAGCCCCGCGATGCTGATGCCGAAAAGTTTGCCCGACTGGTGGCGGCTGTTGCGGTGGTACGTGCGGTTGTCCGCAAACTGCCAGATTGCATAACCCACAAGGTCGGGATTCGTCCAAATCGTCTCCAGCAAGTCGGTGATGTACTCGTTCTGAAATTCCTCCGACGCCACGCAGGCCATCGGGTCGTGGTAACCATAGAGCGCACCAACACCAGATTCGGACACGAAAATCGGCTTGTCCGGATACTTCTCACGGAAGTAGCGCGTGATGACATTGACACCGCCGCCCGGCATTTCGCGCACCTTCTCCGCCAAATCTTCGGGCAGCCCCGGCATCATCGGAATCGTACCCGGATAGGTGTTGAACGCCACGATGTCCGTATTCTCATGGCAGAGATCGCCCTTCCACGTATTGCAGGCGAATGTCACAAGGCGTCCCGAATCCTGCTCTTTGATCGTCTGGATCAACTGGTCGGCCAACGCCTTGCAGCTCTTCTTCGTACTACCGCACTCGTTCATGAACGCAAAGATGATCACGCACGGGTGGTTGAAACTCGCCCGCACCATCTCCTTCGTTTCATGCAACTGCGCGGCGATGAAACCTGGATCCGTCAGCTCGACGTTTTTCTTGTCCGTATAGGACTGCCCGTTGCCCCAACCCAACGACTCCTCCCACACGAGAATGCCGTTCTCGTCGCAGAGATCGAGAAAACGCGGCGCCTGCTGGTAGTGCGCCCCTCGGAAAAAGTTGCCGCCCAAATCCTTCATCAACTGGATGTCACGCGCCATCTGGATTTCCGATGTGGCCGCGCCGAATTCGATATGCGACTCGTGCCGGTTCGCGCCTTTCAGAAAAATCTCCTCGCCGTTCAAGTAGATCTTCCGATTCTTCGCCTCGACCGTGCGGATGCCGAAACGGGCGCGAACGACCTTTTCCGAATCCGCCGTCTTCACGGACACGGTGTGGAGGTTCGGCGCAGCGGGCGACCAGAGTTTGAAACCAGGCACACGAACGGTGGCGCGGCCACTCGTGAACGTGACGGGTACGTTCTGCTTCTCGTCGAACACGAGCGTCGCCTCGAAATCGCCCGACTTGAAATTCACGGCCTCGACCTCGACCGTCCCCGTCTTGTAGTCGCGTGTGCGCACGAAGAGTTTCCGATTGTCGAACGCCAATTTGACACCGTGGTAGAACCCACCGTAGAAGTAGAAGTCGTAGTACGGCAACGCAAGCTTCATCGTCGACCAGTCGAAGCGGTTGTCGAGTGCGGCGTACAACGTGTGAACGCCCGCCGCGAGCGGACCGGTTTCAAGTTCGAGCCGCGCATAGGGATACGGATGCGTACCGAGATCCCGGCCATCCACGCGAAACTGGCCGCGCAATCCCATGCCATCGACCACGAGCCACGCATTCTCGACCGCGCGGTCGAGCGTGAACGTACGACGATAAAGCCCCGTGCCGCGCCGGAGAAACCATTTTGGCATCGTGTCGTAGCAACCCGGTACGGGCATCACGTCCGTCGCCGCGAAGGCGACGCCCGACGATTCCTCAATCGACTTGCCTTCCTCGAAACGGAAGTCCCAGCTTCCGTTCAAATCAAGGACGTCCGCGCCCGCCAAAACGCCCGCGAGGGCCGCGACACACGCACACACGATACTTTTCTTCATGGTCAATCTCCCGTAATGTTTCCTATCGACTCTTCCACTCGACGTGTCCGTTGCCGTCAATGGACAGCAACCCCTTTTCAACGCCAACGCCCATCAACGCCATCGCGTCCGATTCCGATTTGCCGAACTGGCTCTTGAGCGTGTTCAGCAGACGTGTCCGCGACCGGCATCCCATTTTCGCCACACGGTCGAGGATGTCGTCATCCGACGGCATCGCCCGGCCTTTCGGTTTTTCCGACGGCGCCGGAGGCGGCGGTTCCGCAGACGGCACCGCAGCAGACGGTGCGGCGACGACAGGAGACGGCGGCACGACGGATTCCGAGGCGGTCGCCGGCTCGACGGCTGGAGGGAGGTTCTTTTCGACCGTCGGCTCGGATGCGGCTGCCTTGGCGGACGCCTTGGCCGACTTGCGCGTTTTCGCCGTCGTCGATTTCGCCCGCGTCTTACGTGCGGGTTTCGCGGCAGACGCCGCCGCCGCGTCTTCCGCCGGGGCGGGTGCGGGCGACGCAACGATTTCAGGCGCGGCGGCGACCGGTTCGGCACGGGGCGTAGACGGTTTTTCGGCGGCCGCCGCCGGCTTCTCGACCACGACGGGCGGCGGGGTTTGCACGGCGGCGGCGACGGCAACCGGCGTCGGCGCGTTCTGCCCCGCGCACAGCGCGATGACCGCCTCCGGCGATTCACGGACTTCGTAATCCATGCCGTCGCCCATCGGCACGACGAGCGCACCGCCTCCCTTGCGGGCCTCCACCGTCACGAGGAACTGGGCGTTGATCCAGATATTGCGTCCATCGAACCGCGTCAATTTGACAAACCGGTTGTCCGTCATGTCATGTCTCCGTAAACGAAATCAGAACTCCAGCGCCGCGTACATCTTCACCAGGAACTCGTGGTAGGACATCCGCTCCTGCTGCATCGTGTCGCGATCGCGCACCGTGAACTTGCCATCCTTCGGCGACTCCGGATCGACCGTGATGCACCACGGCGTGCCGGCCTCGTCCTGACGGCGGTAGCGGCGGCCGATCTGGCCGGACTCGTCCCAGAACGCATTGACCTTCTTGCGCAGCTTGTCGAAAACCTCCTGCGCCATCTTGTAGCTGGCCTCGTCCTTCTTGAGCAGCGGGAAGACGGCCACCTTGACGGGCGCGACCTTCGGGTTGAAGTGGAGCACCGTGCGCACGTCCTCCTTGCCCTTCGCGTCCACGAGCTTCTGCTCCTCGTAGGCCTCGCAGAGAAGCGCGAGCATGAGACGATCCACGCCGGCGGACGGCTCGATCACGTGCGGCACGTACTTGCCGTCGAAGAGATTGCGGCAGAACTTTTCGGCCTCGATCGGATCCTTCTTGCGAGCCACCCAGTCGGCCTGCACCTTCTCGATGAACGCCTTGCGCGCGGCCTCGTCCATTTTCTTCGCGGCCTGCTTGAGCGGATCGTCGAACACCATCTGGCTTTCGCCGGACCACTTCTGGTGCTGGGAGAGGTCGAAGTCCGAACGCGCGGCGATGCCTTCGAGTTCCTGGCGGCCGAACGGGAAGTCGTACTCGATGTCCACGCACGCGCGGGCGTAGTGGGCGAGTTCGTCCGGCTTCTGCCAGTACTCCACGAAACGTTCCGTGGGAAGACCGACGGCGTTGAGGAATTTCTTGCGCTGCTCGACCCAGTACTTGTGCCAGACCTCCCAGCCCCAGTCGTCCTGCACAGGACCGTCGAGGTCGGGATTGTCCGCCAGCGTCACCACGTGGCCGTGGAGGATTTCAACCGCTTCGTCCGGACGAATGAAGAACTCAAGTTCCATCTGCTCGAACTCGCGGCTGCGGAACGTGTAGTTGCGCGGCGTGACCTCGTTGCGGAAGCTCTTGCCCATCTGCGCGATGCCGAAAGGCACCTGCTGACGGGAGGTGGAGAGGACGTTCGTGAACTGCGCGAAAATCGCCTGCGCCGTCTCCGGACGAAGATAGGCAACGTTGGACGGATCGTCAATCGGACCGACGACCGTCTTGAACATGAGGTTGAACGGCTTGGGCTCGGTCATCTCGCCGCCGCAGTACGGACAGCTGAGCGTCCCTTCCGGATTGTGCGGCACGGGCTTTTTCTTCTGCTCGGCAAGGATATCCGCAATCTGATCCGCGCGCATGAGCTTCTTGCATTCCTTGCACATCGTCATCGGGTCGGCGAACGTGTCCAGATGGCCGGAGGCCTTCCAGATTTTGGGATGCATGATGATCGTCGCGTCAAGCCCCGCCACATCACTGCGGCCACGCACCGTGAACTGCCACCAGGCCTGCTTCACGTTCTGCTTGAGTTCGCAACCCAGCGGACCGTAATCCCAGAATCCCGGCATCCCGCCGTAGATCTCGGACGAATGATAGATGAAACCGCGGCGCTTGCACAGCGCGGACAGCGCGTCGAGGGACGATTTGTTCTCTTCAGACATGATTCCTTTAACCTTCCTGTACTGGCAACGGCTGGACTGCCGCCCCAAAGTGGACGCTTATTCTATCAAAATTCACGGGCTATGGCACGGTTGATAGTTCAATTGTTATTTGATACAATTCCCGCCGTTCGCGCGCAGACGCCAACCAGCGACGAGGAAAAGAGTACAGCGATGGGCATTTACACGGATTTCAGCCAGTTGAAGACGCCAAAACACGAAAAAGCGGCCGTTCCGCCGCCTGCGCCCGAACCATCGCCCACGCCGGAAACGCGGGCGTTGAAGGCCGCCGTGCGTTCTGAAGACTATTTCGCCAGCCTTCTCGGCCCCGCGCCCGCCGCCCATGCGAAAAAAGCGGCTCCAACGCCGGCACGTCCTCGGACAACCATCGTCACGCCGAACACGATCGCCCGCGTCCGCGAAGAGCAGGCCGCCGCCGTTTTCGAGGCGGAAAAGGCCGTTCTGCAAACTGAAATCGACAAGCTGAAGGAAGATCTTGAAATCGAAAAGCTTGTCAAGGATTCCTTCGCCCAGGACAAGGCCGCCGCGTTGCAGGATCTCGCGGCGGCCCGTCAGGAGACGGAGGACGTTCGCCGCGCCCTCGCGGCCGCGCAGAAAGAAGTTGAAAACGTCCGCGCCGAGGCCGCCGCCGAACGCGCCCGCCACCAGTTGGAACTGGATGCCGCGCACCACGAACGGGACGACGTGCAGACGCAGTTGGACGCGCTGAAAAACGTGCAGACGGAACGGCGCGGCGGCGAGACGACCACCTTGCTCGCGATTCCGACGACGCTGAGCGAAAAGTTTCCCGGCGAAATCCGCGAACATCTGCTGGAAGCCCTTGCCGACGCCCTATCCACCGCCGAATCCGGCGGACGCGACCGTCGGGCGCGTCTGCTCGAAGCCGTCCTCTGCGCGAATCCGCTCTCCGGCGAACTGGAGAAACGGCGGCAGAGCGTTCGCCGGATTGTCCGCGAAGCCGGCTCAAAACTGGACGACGCGGTGCTCGCCCAACTCCAGAAACTCGGCTTCCGCTACGTCAGCGGCAACAAGCACCACAAAATCGAATGGGCCGGCATCCGCTTCCCCGTGTCGAAAACGCCGAGCGATCACCGCGCCTGCCTCAACTCCGCCACGGAAATCAACAACCGGGCGTTCTAATCACTTCCGAAAACGGTGGCGGCTTTCCACCCGCGCGAGCACTTCGGCCTTGTGCGCACTTTCCGCCTTGAGCCGCCGATAGGCATCCCAGCGGTCGGCGGACAACTCGCCCGCCGCAACCGCCGCTTTCACCGCGCAACCAGGTTCCGTCTCGTGACGGCAATCCGAAAAGCGGCACGACGCGAACAGCGCCTCCACATCGGCGAACGCATCCGCGATTCCGTCGTCCGCCTCCCACATGCCGATTTCACGCAGACCGGGCGTGTCGATGACGAGCGTACCGTTCGGCAGTTTCACGAGTTCGCGTTCCGTCGTCGTGTGACGGCCTTTCGCGTCCCACGCACGAATTTCGAGCGTCGGCATCCAATCGTCCCCCGCGAGCGCGTTCACGAGCGAACTCTTCCCAACGCCGGATGAACCGACGAACGCCAGCGTCCGACGCGGCTGGACGTAGGGCGCGAGCTGATCCATCCCCTCGCCCGTCTTGGCCGAAAGCGCGAACACGGGCACGTCGCCCGCATGGGCTTTCGCCTCGTCCAGAAGCGCGGACGAAAAATCCGGCAAATCGCATTTCGTCACAAGCACGACGACAGGTGCGCCGGACGTTCGTCCGAGCGACAGAAAACGCTCCATCCGCCGCACGTTGAAATTCCGGTTGGCCGACGTCAGAAAGAACAGCGTGTCGAAATTCACCGCCACGACCTGCGCCTTCCGTCCCTCCGAACCGGCCGCCGCGCGTGTGAACGCCGCCCGGCGTGGCAGTGTGGACAGAATGCGGCTCTCGCCCTGCGGATTCCACTTGACCGCCACGAAATCGCCCGTCGTGGGCACGAGGGCATCGGGACGGTTGTGGTAGGCGGACGCCTTTTTGCGGGCAATCCCTTCGCCTGAATCACAGACGATGCGGTAGTAGTCGCCCCATGTGCCAATCACACGCGCCGGCTCGCCGCGTTCGAGCGCCTCGCCCGTGTAGCCCCAAGCCTGGATGTCACCGTTCGCCATCACATCCCCTTCTCGGCCGCGCCGCGCCGTTCAGCATGGCGTCCCGCACGGCCTCCATCGCCTGATCGCCAACCCAGTCACCGGCCTGACGGACGGACTCGCGTACCCGCGCGTTGTTGAACGGGTTGATCCGATCAACCGTGTCGCGGTTCAGATAGCCCGCATGGACGCAGTAGGCCACCGCCGCCGTCACGATGAGCGAGATGATCAGCAAGGAGAACAGAAGTTTCAGGATTTTGCAGAGGATGCAGAACAGCACGAGGGCACCGACGAGAATGGCCACATACACAATCACGTCCTGCCACGTGGACGCCGCCGCCCCGCCCACGTCCGCCGCCGCCAGAAACGGCACGGACGCAGAGATGGTAAACGGCATGAGGACGGCGGCCATTGTTCGCTACTTCTTGTCGGCGATGCGCTGCTTCAGGAGGGCGATGTAGTCGGCCAGCGGCAACGTCACGGTCTGATCCGTGTCGCGATCACGCGCGGAAACGGTACCGGCGGCGACTTCGCGTTCGCCGAGGACGAGCATGTAAGGCACACGGTCTTCCATTCGCGCACGGCGGATCTTGTAGCCGACCTTCTCGTTCGAGGCGTCGACCTCCGTGCGGATGCCAGCGGCTTCAAGCGCCGCGTTCACCTCGTTCGCGTAGGGAACGGTCTTTTCGGAGACGGGCAGCACTTTGACCTGGAGCGGCGCAACCCAAAGCGGGAACTTGCCCTTCGTCTCCTCGATCAGGTAGGCCATGAAACGGTCGAGCGAACCAAGGATGGCACGGTGCAGCACCACGGGCGTCTGCTCCTTGTTGTCCTTGTCGATGTACTTCAGGTCGAACTTCATCGGCAGACAGAAATCGAGCTGGCACGTGGAAAGCGTGTATTCGCCGCCAATGGCCGGCTTCACGTTCACGTCGAGCTTCGGCCCGTAGAACGCCGCCTCGCCGATTTCCTCGGTAAAGTCGATCTTCAGATCCTTCAACACCTGACGCAGGGCGTTCTCGGCCTTGTCCCACATCGCGTCGTCCGGATGGTACTTCTTCTTGTCCGCCGGATCGCGAAGCGACAGAACGCACCGGTAGTCGGTGATGTTGAAATCTTTGTAGACCTCGAAGATGAGGTGGCAGACGTCCGCAACTTCCTGTTCAATCTGCTCGGGCGTGACGAAGAGGTGCGCATCGTTCTGGCAGAAATGGCGCGCGCGTTCGATGCCCTTGATCGTACCGCTCGACTCGAACCGGAAGTCGTGCGCCACTTCGCCGATCCGCAGCGGCAGATCGCGGTAGGAATGCGGCCGACGCGCATAAATACGCATATGGTGCGGACAGTTCATCGGCCGCAGCACGAACGACTCACCCTCGACCTCCATCGCCGGGAACATGTTTTCCTTGTAGTGGTCCCAGTGGCCGGACGTCTTGTAGAGATCGACCGTACCCACACACGGCGTCATCACGTGGTGATAGCCGAGCTTGCGCTCCTTCGCCTTGATGTAGCCGTCGAGCAGTTCAAACACCTGGAAACCCTTCGGCAGATACATCGGGAGGCCCTTGCCGACGAGATCGTCGTTCATGAACAGGCCCATCTCCTTGCCGATCTTGCGGTGATCGCGCTCCTTCGCCTCCTGAAGGGCCTGTTCGTACGCAGCCAACTCCTCCTTCGTCTCGAACGCGACGCCGTTGATGCGCGTGAGCATTTTGTTGGCGCTGTCGTTCTTCCAGTAGGCGCCGCCGATGCCCGTCAGTTTGAACGCTTTGAGCGCGTTCGTGTAGGTGACGTGCGGACCCACGCACATGTCGATGTAGTCACCCTGCTGGAAGAAGGAGATTTTCGCGTCCGGCGCCAAATCGCCAATATGCTCGACCTTGTACGTTTCGCCACGCGACTCAAGGAGTTTGATGGATTCTTCACGGGAGAGGATGTACGTTTTGAACGGCAGATGCTCCTTTACGATCTTCTGCATCTCCGCTTCGATTTTCGGGAAATCCTCGTCCGAGACCGTCGCGTCGCCAAAATCAACGTCGTAGTAGAATCCCTTTTCCGTGGCCGGCCCGTAGGCGAAATGCGCCTGGGGGTAGAGGCGCTTGATGGCCTGCGCCAGGATGTGCGCCGCGCTGTGGCGCAGGACGTGAATCTTCTGGTCCTCCGGGCATTCCCCGACAGTCCCGTCATTGTAGATAATCTTCATGTCGTTCTTCCTTAGTCAGTCGTGCAGCATGAACACAAACTCATACGTGCAAGG
>CAZTHR010000088.1:0-8559 GCA_964613265.1 uncultured Lentisphaeraceae bacterium
GTAAGAACCGCCCTTTTCACACGTATTTATGCTATACTAGTTGGTCATGAAAACGCAGAGGACAGTCCATTTAAATTCACGTGCAGGAGAGGTCGATCCCGTCCTCCCCTATTTCCTGCTGGCGCTCGTCCTCGTCGGCATGGCACTTTACCGAATGGCCGTCACCGACCCCGAATGGCGGACGGCGAACGCCGCCCCGTCGGCCGCGCAGAAAACCCTTTTGCACTCAGGCAGTTAAAGAAAGAAGAACCAGATGGCAGACATGCATCCCTACCGCACCCACACCTGCAACCAACTCCGCAAGGAAAACGCGGGCCAGACCGTCCGTCTCTCCGGCTGGATGTTCCGTCTCCGCGACCATGGCGGCATTCTGTTCGTAGATCTGCGCGACCATTTTGGCATCACGCAGATCGTCGTGCATCCGTCCCGGTCGTTCTTCGCGCAGGTCGAAAAGGCCCACCTCGAATCCGTCATCACGGTCACGGGCGAAGTGAAACTCCGCGATCCGGAGACGATCAACCCCGATTTGCCGACGGGCGAAATCGAGATCGAGGCGAACGAGCTCGTGATGGAATCCGCGTCCGATGTGACGCCGCTCTACATTCCCGATGAGAAGGCCGAGGAGTCCGAGGAAATGCGTCTCAAATACCGCTTCCTCGACCTCCGCCGCGAAAAACTCCACCACAACATCGTCCTCCGTTCGCAGGTCATCCGTTTCCTCCGCGAGCAGATGTGGGCCAAGGGCTTCAACGAGTACCAGACGCCGATTCTCACGGCCTCGTCGCCCGAAGGCGCGCGCGATTATCTCGTGCCGTCCCGCGTCCACCGGGGGATGTTCTACGCCCTGCCGCAGGCGCCTCAGATGTTCAAGCAGCTGTTGATGGTGTCCGGGTTCGACAAGTACTTCCAGATCGCCCCCTGCTTCCGCGACGAGGCGGCGCGTGCAGACCGCTCGCCGGGCGAGTTCTATCAGCTCGACATTGAAATGTCCTACGTCACGCAGGACGAGATTTTCGCCGTCGTCGAGGATGTCGTCTCCGCCACATTCAAGAAGTTTTCCACCTGGGCGTGCAACGCGGCGCCGTGGCCGCGCATCAAGTACCGCGACGCGATGATGACGTACGGGTCGGACAAGCCGGACCTCCGCAACCCGCTCAAGTGGATCGACATGAGCGACTTCTTCCACCGCGCCTCCTTCAAGGCGTTCGCCAACACGGTCGATCAGGGCGGCCTTGTGAAGGGTCTGCTCGTCAAGGGCATCGTCGGCGTGGAAGCCCGTGCCTGGTTCGACAAGCGCGAAGCGTTCGTCAAGGAGAACGGCGGCAAGGGCCTCGGCTACATCTCTTGGACGAAGGAAGGCGAACTCAAAGGCCCGATCGCAAAGTTCCTCACGCCCGAACAGCTTGAAGAGATGAAGGCGCTCGCGAAGATGGAGCCGGGCGACTGCCTGTTCTTCATGGCCGCGCCGGCGGATGAGTGCCACCGTCTCTCCGGTCTCGTGCGTACGAACATCGCCGAGCATCTCACGCACAACATCTGCGAGAAGAACTGCTACAAGTTCTGCTGGATCGTGGACTTCCCGTTCTTTGAGAAAGACCCCGAAACGGGCAAGATCATCTTTTCCCACAACCCCTTCTCCATGCCGCAGGGCGGCTTGAAGGCGTTGAACGAAATGCCGCCGCTGGACATCGTGGCCTACCAGTACGACGTCGTCTGCAACGGCATCGAATTGTCGTCGGGCGCCATCCGCAACCATCTGCCGGAAGTCATGTACAAGGCGTTTGAAATCGCGGGCTACTCGAAGGAGACGGTCGAGCAGAAGTTCGGCGCCCTCCACAATGCGTTCCAGTACGGCGCTCCGCCGCACGGCGGTATCGCGCCGGGCGTCGACCGCATGGTCATGTTGCTCACGGACACGCCCAACATCCGCGAAGTCATCGCGTTCCCGATGAACCAGAAGGCCCAGGATCTGATGATGAACGCGCCGAACTACGTGACGGAACAGCAGCTGCGCGAACTCCACATCAAGATTCGCGGCACGAACGAGAACGACGCGCACATCGTCAAGTGATGCCGCCCGTTCCCCGTTCCTCCTACACACCGCTCCACGCCCTCGCGGCGGGGGCGGTTCTTGTTTGGGCGGTCTTCTCAAAGGGGCCGGCCGCGTTCTGGCAGCAGTTCGTCTACGGCCTCAACACCGTCATGACCACGAAAGCCGCCCTGCTCGCGTTTCTCGTCACGTCAGCGTTCTTCGGTACAGTCCTGCTCTTTCTCTGGATTTCGACGCTCTTCGGCGCGGCCCGCCGTCTCGCCGCAGGTGAACCGCCGCCCGCGCCGTCGCCGACCGTCAACCGTCTCGCCGCCGTACGCCTAGCCTGTATATGCGCCCCTCCCGTCTTTCTCGTGGCGTTCGGTCTCAACTGGCTCTGCGCCCACGCGCTGGAATTTCTGACCGGCACGTCGATGGCCGACCAAGATCTCGTCAAGTGCCTGCTCGCCGAAGGCGAACCGCTCGGTCTGCGTCTCGCGCTCTGCGCCAGCGTCCTCTTCGCCGCGCCGCTCACGGAAGAACCCCTCTTTCGCGGCGTCGTCTTTCGCGGCCTCGGTGTGGCGCTTCCGCCCTGGGCGGCAATGGCGGCATCCGGTTTTCTCTTCGCGCTCGTCCACGTCAATGCCGCGACGTTCATTCCGCTTTGGTATCTCGGCGTGGCGTTCGCCTGGATCTATGCGCGGACGGGTACAATCCTCGCGCCGCTGACGCTCCACGCGCTTTTCAATGGGACCAACCTCCTGCTCCTCTTCCTCTGTCCCGATTTCGCTACCTGACATGATCGTCGCGTTTGTCACGTTCGGCTGCCGCCTCAACCACGCGGAAGCGCTCGATCTCGAAGCGCGGTTCACCGCCGCCGGACACATCGTCGTCACTCTCGACGACGGCATCCCGCCCGATGCAATCGTCGTCCGTGGCTGTTCCGTCACGGCCAAGGCGCAACACGACTGCGAAAAGGCGATCCTCCGCCTCCAACGCCGCCACCCATCCGCTCAGATCATCCCGATGGGTTGCCTCCCCCAAGCCATCCCTTTGCCTGATACCTTCCTGCCGTCCGCAACAGCGGAAAACGCACGGCCGCCCGTGCCGTTGCGCACGAGCCGGGCGTACATCAAGATTCAAGACGGCTGTACCTGCAACTGCGCGTTCTGCATCGTTCCCCGATTTCGCGGCCCGTCCGTCTCCGTGCCGTTCGACCAAGTTCTCGCCCGCGCCGAGGCCTTTCTGGATGCAGGCTTCCACGAACTCGTCATCACAGGCTGCAACCTCGCGCTCTATCGTTCGACGGGACGGAACGGAGTCGCCCGACTGCCCGACGTGCTGACGGCGCTCGCGACGTTGCGAGGCGGACACGGCCACCGCATCCGCCTCGGTTCGCTCGAACCCGGTATCTGCGACGCAGGGCTGCTCGACGCATTCGAGGCGCACCCGAACATCTGCCGATTCATCCACCTCTCGCTGCAATCCGCTTCGGATGCCGTCCTGGCGCGGATGAACCGCCCCTATCGCATCGCCGCCGTGGAGGCGTTCTGCGCCGAAGCCCGCCGCCGGTTGGGCCATCGATTGGCGTTCGGCTGTGACGCCCTGGCCGGATTTCCCGGCGAAACGGCGGACGACCATCAGCAGACCTGCGCTTTTCTCACCCGCCATGCATTCACGAACGTCCACGCTTTCCCCTACTCGGAACGTCCCGGCACGGCGGGCGCCACTCTGCCGGACGCCCTTCCGCGCAGCCTCCGTCTCCACCGTGCCCGCGCACTCGATGCACTCGGCCGCCATCAACGCGCCACATTCGCACAGACGTTCCTCGGCCGCGACGTGGAGGTCTGCGTGGAGAAAGACGGCAATGGTTGGACCGGCGAGTACCTGCCCTGCCGTCTGCCGCCCGGCGCCACAAGACGAACGCTCGTCCGCGTCCGGGTCGAATCCGTGACAGACGACACGCTCGTCGCCCGCTGAATCAGAGGTCGTCGATACGCACCTCGACGTCATCCTTCTCGACAGTCTCGGTCGGCTTCTCCTCGTCCGCGTTCCACGCCTCAGACTTGCTCGTTGGCAGATAACGATAGTAGACCATCAACTGTTGCGCCACATAGCACGTCGTGATGATTTCGCGTCCCGCCGGATTGCCGCTGATGTGCATATCTTCGCACGTCCAGTAGCCGATGTCCTGGTGCCGCCCTTTGGGATCTGTATATTTCGTATCACGGATAATTTTCTGACCGCCCACATAGACCCGCTTCATGTCGCGATTCCAGTTCGCCCAGCGTTTACCGCCCGCGTTGAAGAACACCATCGTGGCCCAGTAGTTGCCGCGCACCGGACAACAGGCAATATCCGTCGTCTCCAACGTCGGCGGCTCCCAGTCGTCGTCGAGAATTTGCAGTGTCTTTTCAATGACGGCGTGTTTGCTCGCGCCGAGGTACTGCATGGCCACCACGCCCACCATGAAGTGCCAAGTCCCCGTACGGCGGTAGTTCGCACGCGGCGGCCCCCAATGGTCGTCCGAAAAACCGCCTGTCTTGAGGTTTGCCTGGTTGAGCAATCCCACCTTCAAGTTGGCAAGCGCCTTTTCCATGTTCGGAAGTTTGAAGTGGCTGAGTTTCGCACTACGCAACGCCATCGTCTGGAACGTCATCGGCAACAGACGCGGCAGCACGGCTTTCGATCCGTCACGCGGCGGTCCCCACTCGGTATCGGCGATCCGATCGGCCATTTCGTTCAGCTTCTTCTCGACCACGGTCTTGATGTTGGGATTCCGCGACATCCCGAACGATTCGGCTAGCGCGTGAATCTCCGCCGCGTCAAGATTTGACTGGTTCATCAGATACTGGACGCCGCGCTGGACGGTTTCGCCGAACTCCTGCGTCGCGCCCGGCTTTTCACCGTGGGAGAGGAACGTCAGAATCACAAGCCCCGTCGGACGCATTCCATCCGCGCCGGACGCGCCCGGCCAACTGCCGTCCTTGTTCTGCCGCGTCTTCAGCCAGCGCAGCGCACGCAGGACGGCCGCTTCCGTCTGCTTGTCGCCGCCGAAGTTGCGCAACGACCGTGCGCGGGCCGCCGCCGTGCGCGTGTCGCCGAACGCTGGTTTGAACGTGACCGGCGATTTAATCGTCATCACGGCATCGACCGTCGGGGTTTTCGGCGCGGGCGCCGTGGACGTGAGCATTTCGGCCGGATTCACCACATCGGGCGCCACGTCCGATTCCATCGTGAAGTCGTCAACAACGTCCGTCATTTCCAACGGCGCGTCCGACAGGTCGTCCGGCGTGTCGGACAAATCGTCCACGGTCTCCTCCACTTCGGCAATCCGGATATTGACGAGCGTCTTGTCCGTCGTATCCGGCGTGGCGCAGACGACCAGAATGGCAATGGCGATCACGGGAATCAGAAACGCCAACAGCGGCGCGGACAAGCGCTGGAGTTCGACCATCGCCTCTTTGTATTCACGCGACTTGCGCGGTTTCTTCAGCCCCGTGAAGAGGATGACCAAGCGTTTCCAGATCGTCGGCTGCTCGAAGCGTTCATTCAGCTCTTCGAGTTTTTCGGCATTCTCCTCGATCGACTTTTCAATGTCCGTGTTCATTTCGCACCGCCTTCCTTCGGCTCGGAGAAAATAACGTCGATGGCGACGTTCCCCAGTTTGGCCGTTTGGTTGCGCTTGTTCTTCCCGGACGCTTTCACGACCACTTCGTTGCGTCCGTATTTCAAGATCGACAACGGAACTTCGTACTGTTGACTGCCCGCGATTTTCTTCAACAGTTTGACGGTCTTCCCGTTGAGCGTCACGGACGTCTGGATGCCGCTCGGAATCGATGCCTCCGTTGTGAGGATGGCCCGCTTGGGTTCATGCCCCTGCCGTTTCAACGCCTCCAGATTGTCCCAGACGTAGACGCCGTATTTCGCGGGCGCACCCTTGAGGTCGTAGGGCGCACCGGAAATCAACTGTTCGCGTGTGCAATGTTTCATGCCGTCGGCCACGGCGGCACGCGCCGCATGGTTGTTCCGATACGTCACCTGATAGCGTTTGTCCTGCGTTTTCACGCTCGCGATCGTGCCACAGATACACGAAAAACCGAAGCGATGCCAATGGTAGGGATTCACAAACATGACGCCTGCGGCACCGCCCACGCCAGCCTCTTGAATACGGGCACGATACGTCTGCGGACTCTGTCGCCGCAACGTCGGCCGATCGTCGTCCGCCTCGTAGCCGCTGTCATTGCCCACGAAAATGTCGCTGATGTTGAACGCCGCGTAGAACGGCGTCCCGCTCTTTTTGAGCGCATCGCCCATGTAAGACCAGGGATTGAGTTCCACCACGCCACCTGCCACAATGAAGTCGAAGAGCTTGAGATCGACCATCGCCATCAAATCGAGCCCGATGTCTTTGCAGAACGTCAGGGAATCGGGCACACGGGCCGTGAGCAGAATCGGTCGGCCGCGTTTCTGACCGGCCGCGTCGACCGATTTGCGAATCTGCGCGACCATGTCCGTGATCTGCTGCCATTCCTTCGTGCCGGCCTTCGCGCCATACGCCACCGTGCGGAAGAGAATCGGCGACGAACAGAAGTCCAACAGGAGACCGTCGATGTCGTACGTCTCAGCGAGATCCTTCGCCATCGCGGCGTATTGCGTCCGCACGATCGCCTGACCGTAATCGACGTCCGTGGCACTGCCGAATTTCGGATTGCCGTTCTCCCCCGCCCCCATCAGCGCATTGGGATGCTTGTCCTTCCACGGCGACCAAAAATAGTTGTCCCAAAGAATCGGACGGTTCTTCTGCGAATTCGCCTGTTCGTGCGAGTTGACGGGCAGCGCGAGGAAAATCTCTTTCTTGTTCTCCTTCGCCCACGCGACCACTTCCTTGACGGGATCCGTGCCGGCCTTGAGAAATTCCGGCAACGCATTGCGAACGCCCCGCATCCAGGAGGATTCGGCAGACGGCTGTTTGAGCGGCATTTCCGCCGAAGGGATTTTCGCCGACAGACACCCGAAACCGCCGATGGGGCAGTAGACGAGCGTGTCAATCGGCGTGGGCGTACGCAGCAGCGCGTTCAGCCGAATGTTCCGGAAGTTTTGCGGACTGAACGGCACGTTCTTCGGCCAATAGCACGGCTCGAAGCCCAGCGCATAGTACATCACGTCGCGCTTTCGCGCGACGGCGGCCGTACGGTCGACGGCGGAAGCCGCCCAGACGCCACCCGCCAGCAGCGCCACAAGGACGCCGACAAAATATCGTTGAGCCGTTCGCATGGTTCTGTCTCCTTGGTTTAATCTTTTGACCGATTAAACGCAGGAGACAGAACCACGGTTCACTCATTCATTTCGCACGGCGCGAACGGCGGGTTCGTCGACGCCGTTGACGTAGAGCCGATGGATGCGAACGGCAGAACACGTCTTCTGCTGGCGGACGGTTGTCGCCACACGCAGACGGGCGACATGCGGCCCGGCGGAAAGGTCGTCGGCGAACATGTGTGTGTAGGGATAGTGGAGCGGCAGATAGTCCGCGCGAAGTTTGAACGTCTTCCACGCCCCGCCGTCAATCGACACGTCCACGCATCCCGCGTCCGGCCCCGCCGTCAGGAACGCGCCAAGCGCCGTGCCCGTGAACGGGACTTCAAGAATGGCGCCGGGCGTTTCGCTCCAAATGGCCGCGCCTTGGCAGTAATAGCCGCGCTTCGAGCCGGGAATGTTCGCCCAGTCGGGCCGCGACACGTACCAGCCCGTCCCCAGTTTCAATTCGGATGGCAAAACCGTCCGCCCCCGCCAATAGGAAAAGGCGTCCATCGGCGGCGGCAACACCTTCGCTGATGGAGGTTGCAGCGGATCGAAAACCGTATCGATGGCGTCCATCACCACGCGGGCGCCGAAGTCACACCCTTCCGGCGAGGGATGGCAGTCACGGTATTCCGTCCAAGACAGACCCCCGCGCCGGGCGGACGCCACGAGCGCACGTCCCACGTCCGCCACCGCCGCGCCATAGTGCGCGGCCACGTCCACATCGGCCGCGTAGGCCACGGGCGTCCCGCCCGCCATCAGCCGGTCGTACTGCGCTTTCGTAACCATGAGACCGACGACGACGGCACAGGCGGGGTTGACCGTGCGCACGCGCCGGACAATGCCTTCCAACCCGCGAATGCAGCGCGTCCGGTCGAAATGTCCGTCCTGCTCGTCGTTGGCGGCCTCCTCGACAATGAAGAGGTCGGGCGTCCCGTGCGCGAGAAGATCCTCTTCCAGACGGAACGCGCCCGTATCGGAACAGGTGGAGGACAGACCGGCGGCGATTTCGCGAAACGCAACCTGCGGATATTTGGTCCGTAGCAGAGCCATCACGCGCGGACGAAACCCATGCATTTCGGTAATCGATCCGCCGAGAAACGCAACGGTTTTATGGACAAGCGCCACCGCGTTCGTCGACCCCGCCGACGTCACATTCGCCGTCCCCGCTTCTGGTACGAAGTAGGTTCCCGGCCCGTTTTCGGCTGCCACGCCCGCAGCGACGACAG
>CAZTHR010000089.1:0-8508 GCA_964613265.1 uncultured Lentisphaeraceae bacterium
ATGATTGAAAAAGGCTTCGGCTGCAGACGGCCGCGCAACGGGTGTTGCACGGGCTGGCGGTTGACGGGGCGGACGTATTTGAACGAAAACAAAAAGTTGGAGGTCGTATGATCGGAACGGCAGGAACGCACGGCAGGGCGTTGAGGAGGATTGGCTTTTTGTGCGCGGCCGCGGGCTGCGTGGCGGGCGGATTCGCCGCGACGGTGTCGACGAACGACACGGTTGTGACAATCGACGTGGCGGCGGATGAAACGTATGTCCATGCGTCTGCCTTGTCATCGGGCATTACGCGCGTTGTGAAGACCGGGGCGGGCACGGCGACGTTTGGCATTGCCGCGAACGGTTTTGCGGGGATGATCGACCTGCAGGCGGGCGTGGCGGATTTTACGGTACGTGACGCCTATGGCACGGCCGCCATCAATGTGGCCGACGGGGCGCAGATGGTCGTTTCCCACGACAGTCTCGGACAGCAGGTGACGGCGGTGTTGGGCACGGTGACGATTTCTGGCAGCGGGCCGAACGGCACGGGGGCGATCCTGTACACGTCCGATAAAATGGGGGACGACCTGTTTCAGAAAATCGTCCTTGCCGGCGACGCCGCGATGGGCGGACGCCGGTATGGTGCGCGAGAAATCGATTTCCAGAACCATGTGCTCACGTGGCTCGGCACGAATATGATGGCATTGAACTCGGCGTGGAAGAACGTCGGCGGCTACGTCCACAAAGGAACGGCGGACATGTGTTTCCAGTCGATTGCGTTCGGCAACAACACGGCCGCCCACGCGCTGTTCACGCTCGCTTCCACGAAGGGCGGGTATATCAGTTTCTGGAGTTGCGGAACGGCTGTTCCGATGGCATTGTCCGTGGCGGAAAGTTCGCGCATACAGGCCAACTGGGGGGCGGGTGCGGCGCTTAACGTCTGGTCGGGTCCGATCGATGTCGCCGCCGGGCGGACGCTCACATTGGCGGCGGTCGGCGATAAAACCTTGCGCATCGCCGGCATGGTCGGTGGTGCGGGGACGATTGTAGGCGGAAATTCCGGAGTCGTCTATCTGGACAATCCCGAAAACACTTGGACGGGTGGCTTGTCCATTAAAGAGTACGCCAATTTCTACCTTCCCGCGCCGTGTGTCCTGCCGGCGCGACTGCTGGCGGACAAGATCGTCTCCGTGTCGGGCGGTACGCTCACGGCCGTCGTCGGAAAACCTATTCCCGGACTTTCCGTGACGGACACGTGGTCGGCGGACGAGGTGCGGACGTTGTTCGATTCCGTCGTCGTGGCGCCAAACGACAATGCGTTTGTCGGACTTCACACGGAAGCCGGCGTGGACTTCGCCTATCCGCATCCCGTCGCCACGAACCTCAACAAGCGCGGCGCGGGCACGTTGCGTCTGACGGGCGGGACGCGGAATCGTTCATCGCTGCGGGTTGAAGAGGGAACGGTCGTGCTGGACGGTACGGCGACGACCGGGAACGACCTCGATATGTTCCGCGTGAGGACGGGTGGTTTTGTCCTTCAGCTGGCGGGGACGACGACCGTGCGGAGTGTCCGCATCGCGAATGGAACGCGCGGACAGGTGCGCCAGATGGGCGGGACGTTCGAGTCAACGGGCGGCTACATGCTGGCCGAAGGCGCGAACGTCTACGGAGCTCATGAAATCCATGGCGGCACGGTTGTTCAACGCGCCTGGATGGACGTGGCGACCGGGACGAACGCCTATGGCGCCATCGTGCAGAAGGGCGGTCTCTTCCAGTTGACGGCCGAGCAGTTGAAACTGGGAAGACGCGGCGACGCCGTGATGTACGTGGGCGGTGGTACGAACGACCTTTTCCAAAGCACGTTCGGTTCGGGTGGATACGTACTGACCATGGGCACGGATCCGGATGGAAGTTCGACGTTGACCGTGGACGGATCGAACACGCTTTTCCAGGCGGACGTCGTGTCCGTTGGAACACACGATTCGCCCCAGACGAACGTCGTCAACGTGACGGCCGGCGGCACGTTCGCCGCGACGCGCTTCTATGCGGAATCGTATGGGAAGGATGCGCCGCATTCAAACGGCGTCTTCAATGTCGTCAACGTCGACGGCGGCACGTTCGCCCCGTTGTTCGGTTGGGGCTGGAATCATTTGGGCGGATCAAATCATGTCCGCAATTTCCAGAAATGGGTTGTCTTTGCGGGCGGCATGACGCTCGACACGAGCCGATGCATGAATGTCGAACGGACTACGACCGCGCCCCACGAGTTCTCGAACGACATCTCCGCACCGACGGGCAAAGGGTTTGACGCGATCGAATTGCCGACGTCGGCGGCGTTCAAGGCCGAGGCGTACACAGGGCCGGCGCGGGTGCGCATCGTCGACGCGACGGGCTGGGGCGCGACGGCGTTTGCGGACTTCGATCCCGCGACGGGGACGCTCGGCGGCGTGAAGGTGACGTCGCGCGGATGCGACTATTCAGACACGCCGACCGTCCTCGTGGATAGCGCGGACGGCAAGAAGACGTACGCCTGTACTTACAAGCTCAGTGCGAACGTGGGCGGTGGTCTCACCAAACGCGGGGAGCCCACGGCGAGGTTGTACGGGACGAACACCTACACGGGCGCGACGTGCGTCGAAGCGGGCGAACTTGCGTTCAACGCGGTGGACAACGTGCCGACCAACTCGCACATCCGCGTCAAGGCGGGTGCGACGGTGCGTCTGCCGGGCGCGACACCGCTCAAGTCCATCGGCGGCGCGGGGCGGATTACGGGCGGTGCCGTGACGTTGACGACGGGGTACGTGGCGGATGCGGCCGACTTGAACGTACGCGCTTCGCTGAAGGTGGACGGTGCGCTCACGTTTGCAGAAGGCGCGATGGTGGCGTTGGCCGATCCCGAACGTCTCGCAGAAGGGCCGAGCCGTTGGCCGCTCGTGACGGCGGCGGATGCGATTGTTGGTACACCGACGCTGGATCGGACGACCCTCCCGATACCGTTCGGGCTGTCGTTCTCCGCCGACCGCAAGACGCTCTACCTCACTTACCCGAACGCGACGTTGATCATCTTCCGCTGACGTTTGGCCGCGTTCCATTTTTCCCTATCGTTTTCCCCGTTTTTTTGATATAATCCACAATTCCATGCCGCTGGAGTCAGCGGCTGGATTGATTAGTTTTGTTTGGAGTGCGTGATGGCAGTAGAGATGAACGATGATTTCATGGTTTTCTCCGGCACGGCGAATTTGCCGTTGGCGGAGAAAGTGGCGGCGTATTTGGGGCGGCCGTTGAACAAGGTCGACATCAAACACTTTCCGGACGGCGAGACGTTCTGTCAGGTGCAGGAGGGCGTGCGCGGGAAGGACGTGTTCGTGATCCAGAGCGGCAGCCCGCAGCCGAACGAAGCCTACATGGAACTTTTCGTGTTGATGGATGCGTTGCGGCGTGGCAGTGCGGCGCGTATTACGGCGGTGTTGCCGTACTACGGCTATGCGCGTCAGGATCGCAAGGATCAGCCGCGTGTGCCGATTACGGCGAAGCTCATTGCGAACCTGCTCACGAAAGCAGGGGCGGATCGTGTGTTGACGATGGATTTGCACGCGAACCAGATCCAGGGGTTCTTTGATATTCCGCTCGACCATCTGCACGCCGAGCCGGTGATTCTCAAGTACATTCGCGACATGAAGCTGGAACATCCGGTCGTCGTGTCGCCGGACACGGGCGGGGCGAAGACGGCATACAGCTACAGCCGCAAGCTGGGCACGGGCCTGGCGATCGTCGCCAAGCAGCGCACGGGCGATTCCACGGTGGATGCGTTCAGCGTGGTGGGCGATGTGAAGGGGTGCGACGTGATCATGATTGACGACATGACGGCGACGGGCGGCACGTTGAGCGCGGCGGCGGCGTTGTGCCATGCGCAGGGCGCGAAGAGCGTCCATGCGTTCGTGAGCCACTTCCCGTTGACGGGCAAGGGCATGGATCGTCTGATGCACGAGACGGAGTTGAACGAGCTTGTGGTGACGGATTCGATTCCGTTGCGCGAGGGGTTCGATCCCGCGAAACTGCCGTTCAAGCTGACGGTGCTGAGCGTGGCGCCGTTGATCGGCGAGGCGATTAAGCGTATCCACAACGGCGTGAGCGTGAACGACCTGTTCAACCACGAATAAACGATTTGACGGCTGAGTGTAGCGCCGGTCGGCGCGAGAGTAGGCCACAAAGAAGAAAGAAAGAATAATGGACCAGATCAAGATCAAGGCGGAGGAGCGTACCGAGCAAGGTACGGCGGCCGTCCGCCGTCTGCGCCGCACGGGGTCGATTCCCGCATCGGTGATGGGCATGGACAAGAAGAGCACGAAACTCGTCAAGTTCAATGCCCACGAGTTCATGATGGCCATGCGTGGCCGGAGCGGCAAGCAGCTGCTCGTCACGCTGGACATGAACGGGACGGAAATTCCCGCGCTGTTGCGCGAGATGCAGAACGACGTGCTGAAGGGCACGCCCATTCACGTGGACTTCAGCGAGGTGTCGCTGACGAAGAAGGTGCGCATCGAAGTGCCGCTGTACCTCACGGGCGAAGCCGTGGGCGTCAAGATTGGCGGCGGCGTGCTCGAACAGGTGCTGCGCACGATCGTAGTCGAATGCCTCCCCACGCACATTGTGGAGAAGTTCGACGTCGACGTGTCCAAGCTTGGTCTGGATCAGACGATTTTCGTGCGTGATCTCCAGCTCGGCGACGACTTCACGGTCGTTTCGCGCGGCGAGTTCGCGGTGGCGGTTGTCAAGGCGCCGGAAGGTGCGGACGCGACGGCCAAGGGTGCGGCGGCGGACGCGAAGGCCCCCGACGTGATCAAGAAGGGCAAGGAAGACGCGGCGGCGGACGCGAAGAAGTAATCGGGAAGTTCCGGTGCTTTGATGAAAGTGATCGCAGGGCTGGGCAATCCGGGCGCGGAATACGCGAATACGCCGCACTCCATCGGCTTTGAAGTCGTGGACGCGGTGGCGCGTGAGATTGGTGCGTCCTGGAAACGTTCATCCGCGTTCAACGGGGAACTGGCGTCTGGGCTGCTGGACGGCGTGAAGGTGCTGTTGGTGAAACCAACAACCTACATGAACCTCAGTGGCGACTGCGTGGCCCCCGTGGTGAAGTACCACAATGCGTCGGCGGCCGACGACCTGCTGGTCGTTTCGGACGACATCGATCTTCCGGTCGGAAAAATCCGTATTCGGAAGGGCGGTTCGGCCGGCGGGCACAACGGGCTCAAGAGCATCATCGAGCGTACGGGGACGCAGGGCTTCGCCCGCCTCCGCATCGGCGTCGGCCGGGATTCGCGCAACCGCGCGAACGTGGTCGGGCACGTGCTCGGGAAGTTCAGTCCGGCAGACCGTGCGGTCATGGACGACGTGGTGGCGGAAGCCGTCAAAGCGATTGGAACAATCGAATGCAACAGTCTTGAAATCGCTATGAACCGGTACAACGGGTGGACGGCAGCGTCCGCCGCGACCGGGAAGGAACACGATAAATGAAAAAGTACGATGGTCTTTACATCTTCGCCGGGCAGGCGAAGGACGACGTCCTGCAGGGACTGATCGACAAGGCGTTCGCGGAAGTGACGCGCCTGGGGGGCAAGGCCCTCACCGAGCCGGAAGTTCTCGGCAAGCGCACGTTCGCGCATCCGATGCACAAGCGTGAAAACGGCGTGTATGTGCAGGTGCGTTTCGAACTCGATCCCGCCAAGGTGACGGAACTCGTGAACCGCTACCGCATCGTGGAAGAGGTCTTCCGCTTCCAGGTTCTGGCCGTGGACGAGCGTCTTGAGGCGAAACTCGCCGCTCAGAAGGATGCCGCCGCCCAGCGTGCGGCGATCAAGGCGCAGAAGGACGCTGAAGCGGCGGCCGCTGCGGCGGCCGAGGCGGCCGTCTGACGACGTGAAGTGAACGGGATGGTGTGACAATGCCGTCTTTCAACAGAGTGATCGTCATGGGGAACCTGACGCGCGACCCGGAAGTCCGTCAGGTTGGCGCGAACGCCACGAAGGTGTGCCGTTTCGCGCTGGCGTTGAATGAACGCCGCCGCGACCGGGCGGGCAACATGGTGGACATTCCCACGTTCGTCGAAGTCGACGCTTGGGAAAAGCTCGCCGAGTTGTGCGGCCAGTACCTGCGCAAGGGCCGTTCGGTCCTCGTGGAGGGGCGTCTCCAGATGGATGCCTGGGAAAAGGATGGACAGAAGCACCAGAAGCTGAAGATCCGCGCCGTGACCGTCAAGTTCATGCCGTTGCCGGCTCCCAACCAGAGCCGTCTGACGGGCGAACCGATCGTTCCGTCGGCCAATGTGCCGTCGGCCCCTCTGCCGCCTTCGATGGGCGACTTGGACGGGTACGACGAGGAGTCTCCGGCGCTTCCCTACTAAATCGAATCAACAAAGGAATTGTAAAATGGCTTACCAGAAAAAGAGCGAGCGCACGGACCGCGAAGATCGCGGCGAGTTCGTCTCCCGCCGTCGTCCCGCGATCCCTGCGAGCGACAAGATCGACATCAACGATATTGAAGTGCTCAAGCACTACGTGACTGAGTACGGCAAGATCATCCCCGCCCGCGTCACGGGCGTCACCGCGATGCAGCAGCGCCAGATCAAGAAGGGCGTTCGCCGTGCGCGCAACATGGGCCTGATGGCCTAAGGAAGGAGGACGCAATGGTCGAAGTGTTGTTGATGTCCGATATCAAGAAACTCGGCAAGGCGGGCGACATCGTGCAGGTTGCGCCGGGCTATGCGCGGAACTTCCTGTTCCCCCAGAACCTCGCGGCGTCCGTGACGACGGCGGCGAAGCGCCGTCTCGCGAAGCTCGAAGAGCAGCGGGCCGCCGCGCGTAAGGCGCGCAAGGCCGCGGCGGAGGAAGTGGCGAAGAAGCTCGCCGGCCTCACGATTACGGCGCGTGTCCACACGGTGGACGGTACGAAGCTCTACGGCAGCATCAGCGCGACGGATCTCCTCGCGGCGGTCGAGGCCGAGCGCAAGGTCAAGATCGAGCGTTCGCAGCTCGATCTGCCGGACCAGCTCAAGGAAGTCGGCGAATACAACGCCAAGATTTCCCTCGATGAGGGCGTGGAAGTGCCCTTCAAGGTCAAAATCGAAGCGGCCGACGAAGAGGCCTAATGCCGATTGGCGCCGACGGGCGGGCCGCCGCGTAGGCGGCGGTTCGCCTGTCGAATTTTCCTGTTGCCGATGGCGCGGGAATCGTGTAATATATTGACCTGACTGGGCGGATTGCGCCCACTCATCGAGTCGAATCAATGCTTTCTAAGTTTTATAGATGGTTCGGAAAGGCCGTGGCGATTGGCTGGCTGCTGTGCGGCGTGTGCGGTTGCCAGACGGTCGTGGATTTTCTGAACAGCCAAGAAGGTAAACGACCGTCGGAGCTTGAAGAGCCGACGGCGGTGGCCACGTATTTTGAAGGGCCGAAGGTCCGGCCGGGGATCGCGCTTGCGATTTCCGTTACGGCGATGGGGGCGACGGATCGTGATTCCAAACAGTACATGGTCGATACGGACGGGTGCATTTCCATGGAACTCGTCGGGCAGATCCAGTGCAATGGCCTGACGCTTGTCGAACTTCAGAAGAAAATCGAAGAAGCCTACAAGGAGTATTTCCGCGAACCGTCCTGTTCGGCCACGTTCATCTACCAGCCGGGGCAGAGCATGGTGTCCCCCTGGGGGACGGTGACGGTGCTGGGCGAGGTCTTGCGGCCGGGGCCGGTGGACGTGCCGGCCACGCAGGATCTACGTGTCACGCGCGCACTGCAATTGGCTGGCGGTGTCACATCGATTGCGGACAAGCGGCGGGTCAAGGTCACGCGGTGCGACAAGGACGGGATTCAGAGCAAGCGCGTTGTCAATTTAGTCGAAATCGGAGAAGAAGGGCGTCCGGAGAAAGATCTCCTCCTGAAAGCGGGGGATGTCATCTGGGTGCCGATGTCGTGGTACTGAGAAACTGGAGGATAGACGTATGAAGTGCGTGAAGTTTGCAATGACGTTATGCGCATGGGCGTTTATGGCCCTGCCGCTTGTCGCGACCGCCGAGATGGCAGCATCTGAGTGGCGTGGACGTATTGGCGCAAGTGCCCAGAATGTGGACACGTTGAAGGAGACGATGAGTCAGTTGTCGCCAGCGGATCAAGTGTCGTTCGTGGCCGAGGTGAACGCGGCGATTGCGAAGATGCCGGGTTCGGCCGAGGCGAAGGCCGCCGCTTATGTTAAGGCCAACTTGGCTGCCGTGGCAAGCGCGGCGAAGGGGAATGGTAACGCCGTGTTGGCGGAGGTGTTCGCCACGGTTCCGCCAGAATACCTCACGGAAATCAATGAGCGTCTGGCGGGTAGTTTCAACCGTAAGTCGATGACGGACGAGAAGTTTACGGAAATCGCCCGGGACGCCATGTCTGCGATCGTCGCTCGTTGCCAAAAGGTCGAGAACGGCGGCGTTCGCGCGACGTTCGCTATCCTCACGTTCATCCGCGTTTCCAATGGCTCGCCGGCCGATTT
>CAZTHR010000090.1:0-8505 GCA_964613265.1 uncultured Lentisphaeraceae bacterium
GCGGACGTATGGACGCATATCTGCCTCGTCTGGAATCATGCGGCGCACGACGGCGATGTCTACGTGGCCGGTGCGAAGATTGGCGCGTTGAGTTTGGGCGAGCCGCTCAATGAACGCGTCGACCTGCTGTGCATGGGACGGACTGTCAAGCACGACTCCGGGGCTGACCGCTGGGGATCTCTCGCCAACGCCCCCCTCGACGAACTGGCGCTTTTCAACTACTCCTTCTCGCCCGACCAGGTGGCGGCACTCGCCCAAAACGTACCCGCGCTGCCGGAACTCGTCGAGACGAATCTTGTGCGGACGGTTTCGGGCGCGTGCGCGTGGGACGGATTTGCGGCGGGATGGACGGTTGCCGGCACGGCGCGTCAGATGGTCTGGCCGGCGGGCGAGGACACGAACGTGGAGGCCGTGGTGACCGTGGCCGCCCCGGCGACGCTGGCACTTGATTCCTTCGTCGCGTCCCGGCGCGTGGCGTTCGTCAACGGCTCGGGCGTTGCGTCCGTGGATTTGGCGCTCGTGGCGGCGGACGGCGGGCCGTTTGAGCCGCAGACGCTCGCGGTCGGCGCGGGCGTGGCGTTGACGCTGCCCTGTCACGTGTCCACGACGGGAATTGTCGAACTGGCCGCCAATGCCCGGATCGTCATCGACGCGTCGAACTACGACGGCCGTACGGCCGCACTGCGGACGGGCGGCTTTGTCCTGCCCGATGGCGAGACCGACGTGCTGGCGCACGTGTCCGTCCGCGACGCCGCCTACGTGCCGTCGCTTTCGGAAGATGGGCGGTCGATTCTCCTCGCGCCCGCCGACGCCACGCCCCTGACGGCGTATTGGACGGGCGCGGCTGGCGACGGTGACTGGAACAACGCCGCGAACTGGGACTGCCGGAATGCGGCGGGTGCGTCGTTGGCCAATGCGCGTCCCGATGCTCGGACGACGGTCGTCGTGACGGGGTCGACGGCTCTGAACGTGCCGAAGGGCGCGGCGTTCGCGTACAAGGCGTTCACGGTCGCGGGGGCGGTCACGCTGACGGCGGACTGTGATTGGCGGGGCGTGAAGGACGTCCAGATTCTGGACGACGCCACGCTGGACGTGGCGGGGCACACCGTGTATCTGGCTGCGTGTTCGGGCGGACGGCTCGGCACGGCGACGGTGACGGACGGCACGGGCGGCGGGATTCTGCATCTGGACGTGGCGGACGGCGCGACGCAGGTCAACGATTCGATTCGCCTGACGGGTGCGTTGAAGCTTGTGAAGGACGGGGCGGGGACGCTGTTGGCGGCGGCCGAGGGGCAGAGCTATTCGGGCGGTACGGTCGTGGCGGCCGGTACGTTGGCGTTCGGACGCGACGGAAGCGATTGTCCCGTCGGCTCCACCGGCGCCGTCGTCCGCGTTGAAACGGGTGCGACGCTTGACATGAACGGCACGGGCCGGCATCTCAACACGACGTTCATTCTCGCGGGCGGGACGCTGTACAACGGCAAGGGCATTCCCGTGCCTGAAAAGGTCGCGCAGCTGGGCACGGTGCGTCTGGAGGCGGATTCGATGCTCGTCGTGGACGCGGACTATGGATTCGTCGATCCGTCCACTGGCGCGACGACGCTCGACCTGGCTGGCCATGCGTTGACGGTGACGATGCCATACGGCCGGAATTTCTACCTGTTCAACACGGACGTTTCGGCCGGCACACTCGACGTCGTGAAGGGCGGCTACGTGCATTTCGGGACGAACGGCGTCCGCGCGGCCGACGTGGCGCTGCGGCTCAATGCGGCCGTGGTGGCAACCGCTCCCGTGGACGTGGGGAATCTTCGCATCGTCTACGACCAGTCGGCTTACGACAAGGGGCAGGGCACGTTCGCCGTTCGCGACGTCTTTGCGCCGGAAGGGGCGTCCCATCCCAACGTCGAACTCCAGGACGGCGCGACGATCGACCTTTCGTCGCGGTCGGGCGCGTGGAGCGCCCGGTGCTTCCACGCCTATACTTTCACGACGAACTTTCTGACGGCGGTGGCGGGGGCGCAAGTGACGGTCGATCTGTCGGGGCGCACGGATCTGCGGGAACTGTCGAAGGCGGCGAATCCCTATGTCGTGACGTGGGATGGCGCGGAGATTCCCGCGTCGGTCGTGTTCGCCGTGGACGCCGCGACGGCGCAAAACCGGTTCTACGTGCGGCGGGACGCGACGGGGCTTCGTCTCTGCTATTCCTCTGGCACGGTTCTGTTCATACGCTGAAACTCCCTCCCCAGTTTTCCAAATACACGAAAGGCTAGGAAGATTAGCCCACACTTTGGGGGCGATTTTTGGTAAAATACTCAACCATGAAAACGACGAACAAGGGCCGCATGGGCGGCTACAACTGCGTGGTCTGCATCAAGCAGGTGCCGGACACGCAGAAAGTGACAGGCGCGGCGATGAAGCCCGACGGTACGGTGAACCGGGCGGCGTTGCCGGCGATTTTCAACCCCGACGACCGCAATGCCCTCGAAGCGGCGCTTGCCGTCCGCGAAGTCTACGGCGGCACGGTGACGGTCATCACGATGGGGCTTCCGACGGCGTGCAACATCCTTCGCGCGGCGCTGATGTGCGGGGCGGACAAGGCCTATCTGCTGACGGATCGTCAGGCGGCGGGGTCGGATACGTTGGCCACGAGCTATATCCTCTCCCAGGCGGTCAAGAAGTTTAATCCCGACCTCGTGTTCTGCGGGCGTCAGGCGATTGACGGCGACACGGCGCAGACCGGCCCGCAAATCGGCGAAAAACTCGATTGCGCGGTTGTCACCTACCTCCACAAGCTTGAGATGGACGGCGACTATGCGATTGCCGAGCGCGACATCGGCACGGGTACGGAGACGTGCCGTGCCAAATTGCCCGCGCTCTTCACGGTGACGGACAAGTTCGGCGAGTTGCGTCCGATGCGCGTCCGCCTTGCGATGAAGTACAAAAACGCCCGTTGTCCGCTGGAAGTGCAGAATGACGCGGCGCAGATTGCCGCGCTGGAGGCGAAGGGTCTGTTGATTGGGCAGCTTTCCTGCGCGGACGTTGGTTGTGCAGCGGATCGCTGCGGATTCGCGGGCAGCCCCACGTCGGTGGCCGCGATCCAATCCGTCGTGTTGACGGGCGGCGCCTACGAGGAATACGGGGCGGACGAGGCGAGCGTCGGCCGGCTGGTGGGATCGCTTATCGCCGAACACACCATCGGGTAAGGAGAGCATTTCATGGCAATGGACAGAAGCAAAGGCGAAGTCTGGGTCTTCGCCGAACAGGAAGAGGGGCGTCTGAGCGAAGTTCCGGTGGAACTGCTGGGCAAGGGCCGCGAATTGGCGGATCGGCTGGGCGTGCCGCTGGCGGCCGTTCTGCTCGGTTCGGGCGTTGAACCGCTCGCCGCGAAACTTTTTGAGTATGGGGCCGACAAGGTCCATCTGATTGACGATCCGGAACTGAAGGTCTACCGTAACAAGGCCTACCGCCACGCGCTCGTCGAGAACATCAAGGAAGCCGCGCCGCAGATCGTGCTGTTCGGCGCGACGCATCTCGGGCGCGATCTTGCGCCGTCCGTCGCCTCCGCGCTGCGGTGCGGTTTGACGGCCGACTGCACGGATCTGCTGATCGACGACTTCCGCGACGCGAAGACGAAAGAGGTGTTTGCGAACGTGCTGCTCCAGCGCCGTCCGGCGTTCGGCGGCAACATCCTCGCCACGATCGTCAACCCGCGCAACTGGCCGCAGATGGCTACGGTGCGCGAAGGCGTGATGAAGCCGCTCGAACCGGTTGCGGGCCGCACGGGCGAAATCGTCCGCCACGACGCGCATCTGGCGGGTGTCGAGATTCCCGTGGAGGTGCTGGACATCGTGCGCCGCCATTCGACCATCAACTTGAAGGGCGCGCGCATCATCGTCGCGGGCGGCGCGGGCGTGGGGTCGAAGGAGAACTTCAAGCTCCTCCACGAACTGGCCGACCTGCTCGGCGGCGCCGTGGGTGGCAGCCGTGCGGCGGTTGACCTCGGCTACTGCGAACATGAACGGCAGATCGGGCAGACGGGCGTCACCGTCCGTCCCGCGCTCTTCATCTCGTGCGGCATTTCGGGCGCGGTGCAGCATCTCGCCGGGATGCAGGATGCGGCGAAGATCATCGCCATCAACACGGATCGCGATGCGCCGATCTTCTCGGTGGCGCACTACGGCATCGTCGGCGACTTGAACGTCGTCATTCCCCGTTTGATCAAGGCCGTCAAGGCGCAGGCCCGGTAAGGAGCAGGTTTTTCCATGGCAAATTTCTACAAGGACAATCCGGACATCGCCGAACTGATCGACGCGCTCGACCTTTCGGAAGTGGCGCGTCTGCGCGAGGCGGATTTCTCGTTCACGAAGGATTTCGATTTCGCGCCGGCGGACGCCGCCGAGGCGATTGACAACTACAAGCGCGCGCTCGACATTTGCGGCGACATCGCGGGCAACCGTATCGCGCCGACGGCCGAGGAGACCGACAAGGTCGGCAACGTCCTCAACGCCGACGGTACCGTGACGTACGCGCCCGGCATTCAGTTGGCGCTCGATCTTTACGGCCAGTCCGGCCTCATGGGCGCCACGATTCCCTACTATCTGGGCGGTCTCAACATGCCCTGCACGATCCTTACCGCGCTCAACGACATCGTGAGCCGGGCGGATTGCGGTCTGATGAACATGTTCGGCCTCCAGGGTATTGCCGAGACGATCAACTCCTTCGCCTCCGAGGAAATCAAGAAGGAATACGTGCCGGATCTCTGCAGCGGCCGGAAGACGGGCGCGATGGTGCTCACCGAACCGGATGCCGGATCCGACCTCCAAAGCGTCAAGACAACCGCCTATCAGGATGCGGACGGCAATTGGTTCGTGAACGGCGTCAAGCGCTTCATCACGAACGGGTGCGGCGACGTGTTGCTCGTGCTCTGCCGCACCGAGGCCGGCACGACGAACGGCGCGGGGTTGTCGTGCCTGCTCGTCGAGAAGGGGCCGCACGTGAAAGTGCGCCGTCTGGAACACAAACTCGGCATCAACGGGTCGCCGACGTGCGAACTCGTCTTCACCGAGGCCCCCGCCAAGCTCATCGGTCAGCGTCGGCGCGGTTTGATCACCTACGTGATGGCGCTCATGAACGGTGCGCGCGTGGGTATTTCCGCACAGGCTTGCGGCGTGGGCGAGGCCAGTTATCGTGCCGCCCGCGACTATGCGGCCAGCCGCAAGCAATTCGGCGTGACGATTGACACGTTCCCGGCTTTGCGTGAACTCCTCTCCGATATGTACGTGGATCTCCAGGCCGCCCGTGCGCTGGCCTACTACGGGTCCAAGTGTGTTGACCTCGAAGGCGGTTATGCGCGTCTGGCGGACGAGCAGAAGGGACAGCCGGAAGGCATGACGTTCCGTAAACTGCTCAAGCGCTACGCGGGTTTCAACAAGATGCTCACGCCGATGGCGAAATACTACGCCTCCGAGATGTCCATGCGCACGTCGAACGGTGCGGTGTCCGTGCTGGGCGGTTCGGGCTACATGAAAGACTATCCGGTGGAACGTTATCTGCGCGATGCGCGGATTACGACGATCTACGAGGGAACGTCGCAGCTTCAGGTCGTCGCGGCCATTGCCGGCGTGATGGGTGGCACGGTTCGTGCCGTTGTCGAGGACGTCCTTGCGGGCGTTGACGTGCCGGACGCGTTGCAGACGAAGCGGGCGGATGTGGAGGCGTTGTTGGCGGATCTCGAAGCCGCCGTTGCGCAGGTCAAGGACGCGCCGGCGGGCAAGGACTACCACGATCTCCACGCGCGGCGTCTCGTGGATGCGGCCATCGCCGTGATCGTCGGGGCGCTCTTCATCCGTTTGGCGGCGAAAAACGCGGCTCGGACGGCGCAGCTCGACTACTGGGTTGCGACGCGGTGGCCGACCGTTCGCGCCGGCCTTGCGATTGCCACAAGCGGCTACGTCGCGTGCGTGACGGACTTCGAGAAACTCGCCCCCGCCGTTCCGGTGGCGGAGTAGACAGGGAGGCGGACGATGGCGACCCTCAAGCTGGGCATTTTGGGTTCGGGCGCCGGCTCGAACATGCAGTCGATCGTCGACGCGATCGCGAAGGGCGAACTGGATGCGGAGATCCGTCTCGTGCTGGCCGACGTGCCGGACGCGAAGATTCTGGATCGCGGGCGGACGCACGGCATCCCGTCGCGCTATCTCGACTGTGCGCCGTGGAAGACGAAGCTTGAAGGCCCGGCCGAGGATCGCTGCATCGAGCTGCTGAAGGAACATGGGTGCGACACGGTGGTGCTGGCAGGTTTCATGCGCATCGTCAAGGCGAAGTTGCTGGCCGCTTTCCCCCACCGTGTCCTGAACATTCATCCCGCGCTCCTGCCGGCGTTCCCCGGCATCCACAGCTGGACGCAAGCGCTCGACTACGGGTGCAAGGTGGCCGGCGTGACCGTTCATTTCGTGGACGCGGGTACGGATTCGGGCCCGATCATCGTACAGAAGGCCGTTCCCGTGTTGGAGGACGATACGCCTGAAACGCTCCATGCGCGGATTCAGGAGCAGGAACATCTGGCATTCCCGGAGGCGTTGCGTTTGCTGGGCGCGGGGCGGTTGTCGGTCGAAGGCCGCCGTGTGCGCGTGAAACCGTGATTTCGTTAACGATTCGTCATTCGTCCGAATCTGTCAAAAAGGGGTAAGGTCATGAACGGTGCGGTTCTGCTGTTGATCGCCACGGCGTGTTTTCTCGTTGGGTATTTCGTCTATTCGCGTTTCCTCGGACGCTTGCTCGGCACGGACGCCGCGCGGCCGACGCCGGCCGTGTCGATGAAGGACGGCGTGGACTACGTACCGGCGCATCCGATGGTGTTGTTCGGACACCACTTCGCGGCGATTGCGGGTGCCGGGCCGATTGTCGGCCCTGTGCTGGCCGCCGAGTTTGGGTGGGCGAGCGTGGCGTTGTGGGTGGTGCTGGGTTGCATTTTCATCGGCGCCGCGCACGACATGATTGCGCTCTTCCTTTCCGTGCGGCACAAGGGCGAATCGATTGGCAGCGTGATTGGCGACATTCTGGGCCGTCCGGGGCGGTTGCTCTTTCTCCTCTTCAGTTGGTCGGCGCTCGTGCTCGTCGTGGCGGAATTTACGCGCCAGGTGGCGGTCACGTTCGTGCAGGATCCGTCGATTGCCTCGGCGTCGTTGTTGTTCATCGGCGAGGCGATTTTGTTCGGCATTTGCGTGTATCGTCTGAAGATGAACGTGATGGTGGCTTCTTTGATTTTCGTGCCCATCATGTTCGGGTTCGTGTGGCTGGGCGGTTTGCTGCCGATCGACCTGTTGAAGTGCCACGGCTTCACGGCCGCCGAATACACCGCCGCGCTCGCATCGGGTGCACCGATTCCGGCGGATTTGGCCGCCGCCGCCCAGAGTGTTCAGACAGTTTGGACGCTCGTGTTGTTGGGCTACTGCTTCTTGGCGTCCACCCTGCCCGTGTGGCTGTTGCTCCAGCCGCGTGACTATCTTAACGCCTACCTGCTCTATGCGATGATGATTCTCGGCTTCCTCGGCGTCTTCGTCGCGCATCCGACGCTTCAGACGGCCGCGTTCACCGGTTTTTCCGCCGTCGGCCGGTCGGGTCATTTGGAATATCTCTTCCCGTTCCTCTTCGTGACCGTGGCCTGTGGCGCCTGTTCCGGATTCCACGCGCTTGTCGCCAGCGGCACGACGGCCAAGCAGCTTGACAACGAAAAGAGCATTCGTCCCGTGGCCTACGGCGGGATGTTGCTGGAAGGGATTCTCGCCGTCATCGCGCTTGTCGGCGTGGCCGGGTCGTTCGCCAGCCAGGCGGACTACGTGAAGACGATCCAAGTCACGGAGCCGGTGAACGTTTTCGCGTCCACGATCGCGGGCTTCGTCCAGAAGATGGGCTTCCCCGCCGAGACGGCGCGGTCGTTCATGCTGCTGTCCGTATCGGCCTTCCTGTTGACGAGCGTGGACGCCGGTACGCGGTTGGCGCGTTTTTCGTGGCAGGAGTTCATTGCCGCCGCCGCGCCCGCCGCGAACGGGACGGATACGGCGAAACGTGGATGGCTCTATCGCGTCTGCCACAACATGTACGTTGGCACGGGTGTCGTGATCGCGCTCGTCTGCGCCTTGTTGCTCGGCAATCCGAAAGCGGCGAAATCGCTGTGGACGATTTTCGCGAGTGCGAACCAGTTGTTGGCGGCGTTGACGCTCTTGACGGCCACGCTCTGGTTCGTTCGCAACAAGAAGCCGTGTTGGATCACGCTCGTTCCGATGTGTTTCATGATGACGGTCAGTACCTACGCGCTCATTGCGCTTTTCCGCACGTCGCTGACGGGCGGAAACTGGACGGTCGTCGGCGCAACGGGCTTTCTGATTCTCGTCGCGATCGCGCTCATCCTCTTTTCGCTTTCGTACGTCTACACGCGCTTCGTCCGAAAAGAAGCGGCCTGAGCGTCGGGTTGGGTTCTGCGTCCCGTGTGTGGAACGCAGAAAT
>CAZTHR010000091.1:0-8484 GCA_964613265.1 uncultured Lentisphaeraceae bacterium
AACGACGGATGCCTTGCATATCGCCGTTGCGGCGGTCAACGGGATGGATGTTTTGCTTACATGGAATTGCAAGCACATGGTGAATCCCCATACGCTTCCTCGAACACGTCAGATTATTTCCGCAGAAGGTTTCTTTTGCCCTGCGATTATGACACCTAAAACGTTTATCGAAAACACGTGCCTGGAGGCGTGACATGTTTGATACCGACTTGATTGACGAAGTACGCGAAATCCGTCGGCGGATCGCCGAGGAATGTGGAAACGATTTACGGCAGATTGCACAACGTGCGGCAGAGGCCGCTCGACGGTTTCGGGAATTGTCCATGCAGGGACGTGCGCAAGAATGCGCGGGGGCGCATGGACATTGGGCTTCGTAGCAGGAGGGGGCAGCAGAGGCCGTGGCGTTCCTTATCGCAGAGAGAATTCTACTCGTTTGCGAAGAGGGGCGTTGAGAAGTAGCGTTCGGCCGTGTCCGGCAGGACGGTGACAACCGTCTTGCCCGGACCGAGGCGTCGAGCCAGTTTCAAGGCGGCAAAGACGTTCGTGCCAGACGAAATGCCGGCCATCAGACCTTCCTTGCGCGCGAGTTCGCGCGAACATTCCAGCGCCTCTTCATCGTCCACGACGCAGATGTGCGAATAAATCTGCGTGTTGAGGTTGTCGGGGATGAGACCGTCGCCGATGCCCATCTGCAGATGTGTGCCGACCGTGCCGCCGGCGAGAATGGCGGCGTTGCGCGGTTCAACGGCCCAGATTTCGATGCCGGGGTTCTGCGCTTTCAATACTTCGCCAATACCGCTCAACGTGCCACCCGTGCCGACGCCCGAACAGAACCCGTGGATAGGACGTGCCGCCTGCTCCATGATTTCAAGCGCCGTGTGATGGCGGTGTGCGGACGGATTGGCGGGGTTTGAGAACTGTTCTGGCACGTAGACGCGCGGATCCGCTTCGGCCATACGCCGGGCCGTCGCACCACATTCGGCAATCGCGTCGCCGATATTGCCCGCATCGTGTACGAGAATCACTTTCGCGCCATAGTGGCGGACGAGTTTACGGCGTTCTTCGCTCACGCTGTCCGGCATGACGATGATGGTTTCGTAGCCTTTGACCGCGCCGATCAGCGCAAGGCCGATACCTTGGTTGCCACTCGTCGGTTCGACAATGATGGAATCGGGTTTCAGAAGACCACGCCGTTCGGCTTCGCGAATCATGTTGAACGCCGTGCGCGTCTTGATGGAACCGCCCACGTTGAGGGCTTCGAACTTGACTAGCACTTCCGCCATGTCGGGCGTGACCATGCGGTTGAGACGGACGAGCGGTGTATGCCCGACGGCTTCAAGGATGTTGTTGCAAATCATGTCGTCTGAAATGGTTGTGTTGTCTTCGATGAAAGGGTTGGGTTTACGCGACGCCGTCGAAACGGACGGATGTCGCCACCGACGGCGGCGGCGGTAAGACGGCTCCGCCGCCGTCGACGATTTGCGCGTCTCGAACCACGACGTCCCACGTCGGATAGCGGCGGTCTCGGTCTTTGACGAGCATTCGCGCCAGAAAATAGACGAAACTTGGCGAAAGGTCGGGCACGAACTGTCGCGGATTGGCTGCCGCCTGGTTTGGGTCGGCGTGGGCGCGAAGAATATCATCATTGTTCGCGCCCGGAAAAAGCGTCCGCCCCGTCGTGAGGTGGTAGAGCGTCGCGCCGAGACTGTAGATGTCCGCCCGGCAGTCGAGCGCGACGTCGCCGTAGACTTGTTCGGGGCTGATGTAGGCGGGCGTCCCGATGACTTCGTCGGACGCTTCCGACCCACTGGACTGGAGGGCGTGTTGCGACTGGCAGAGGCCGAGGTCGGTGATCTTTACCGTACCGTCGCGGTCGACCATCAGATTCTCCGGCTTCATGTCGCAATGGACGATGCCGAATGTATCCCATGCATATTTCATCGCGATCGCGACCGATTCGCAGATGACGAGCGCGTCCGCCTGCGAAATGCGCGATTTACGTTCCAGCAACGAACCGAACGTGTAGCCGTCCACGTAGTCCATGATGAAATAGTAGTGGCCGTCGGCGTAGTCCGCATCGTATCCGCGCACGATGCCTGGATGGTGCAACTGAGACATGGTGCGGACTTCGACCATGAACTGACGGATGTCCTGTCCGCTTGCCGCGAAGTTCTTGTCGAGCACCTTCACGGCAACGTAACGGTGCAACTCCATGTGCCAGGCACGCCAGACCGTGGACATTCCGCCACGGCCGGCAATCCCCTCGAAACGCAAAAATGGCAGACGGGGCGGAACGTCCGAACAGGCCATCTAGCGCGCCTCCTTCTTGGCGATGCCACCTGTGCCCTGGCACTTCCGGCAGGGGATTGCGCCATGCCCCATGCAGTCGGGGCAGACGACCTTGCCGACGCCCAGGCACGTGTCGCACGGCGTGACGATGATTTTAACGTGGCGCGACGTCGCGCCGCTCGTCCGTTTCTCCGTCTTGATCCAACCGGGGCGGCCGCCCCGCCCCGCCGCGTTCCGACAACCTGCGCACGTCTGCAGACCCGTTCCCACGCATTTCCGGCAGGCCACGACGCCAGACCAACGGCAGTCGGGACACATCGCCAGCCCTTCGACATCCTCCGGTTGGGGGGCTTTTACGCGGGTCTTGTATTTCTCCATCCGACCCTGCCCGTCACAAATCGGGCAGCGGTCGTATTTGACGTCCCAGCGGTGGGTGGTGAACGGCTTGCCAGGCGTCACGCTGATTTCGCCGTCGTACTGTCCGAGATTCGGCGGCGTCAACGCGAGCGAACGTCGGCCGCGACAGACGGAACATGGCACGCGGATGGAGGCCATCTCCGCAAATACCGTCGCGAACGCCAATGCGGCCGCCAGAAGAATGAGTCCGCCTCTCATGCGTCGATTCCCTCCTCCGCGTATTTGTCGAGTTTGCGGTACAGCGTCCGGCGCGAAATGCCGAGGACACGCGCGGCTTCGGAACGGTTGCCCTTGTTGTCTTTCAGCACGGCCAAAATTTTGGCTTTCTCTGTTTCATCCAGCGTACCGGAGGCGGCCAACGTGACGGTTGCCGCGCCGGCCGTCGCCTGCATCTGTTCCGGGACGTCGGCTACGTCGAGCTGCGTACCCGACGCGAGCACGATCATTTTTTCGACGGCGTTGCGGAGTTCGCGCACGTTGCCGGGCCAGTCGTAGGCTTCGAGCAGTTTCATCGCGGCGGGCGTCACGCCCGTCACGGGCGAGTTGTTGGCTTGGGCGATCTGCCGGAGAAAATGCATTACGAGCAGAGGAATGTCGCCGCGCCGCTCCTTGAGCGCCGGAACGTGGATGTCCACGACGTTCAGACGGTAGTAGAGGTCTTCACGGAACGTCCCCTGGGCGACGGCGGCTTTCAGATCCTTGTTCGTCGCCGCCACGATGCGGATGTCCACGTGAATCGTCTCCGCGCCGCCGACACGCTGGAACGACCGGTTTTCAAGGGCGCGGAGAAGTTTTACCTGCATGGACAACGGCAGGTCGCCGACTTCGTCGAGGAAGATGGTGCCGTGGTTGGCGGCCTCGAACGACCCGACATGGAGCGCGTAGGCGCCCGTGAACGAGCCTTTCTCGTGTCCGAAGAGTTCGCTTTCGATGAGGTTTTCTGGAATCGCGCCGCAGTTGACGGCCACAAACGGTCCGTTTGCGCGGGGGGAAAGTTTGTGCAGCGCATGGGCCACGAGTTCCTTGCCCGACCCGTTCGGCCCCTGAATGAGAACGGTGGCGGTGGACGGCGCGGCGCGGCGGATAAGCTGGAAGACGCGCTGCATGGGTTCGGACGACCCGATCATGTTTTCAAGGCCGTACTTTTCATCCAGTTGGCTACGCAGGGAGACGACTTCCGATTCGAGCGCGGCCGTCTTGAGGACTTTCGCGACGCGCTGGTCGAGCTGATCGAGATCGACCGGCTTCATGATGAAATCGTCCACGCCGTCCTTCATCGCGGCTACGGCCTGGTCGACCGTGCCGAACGCGGTGAGCAGGATGCAGGCGAGTTTGGGATGGGCCTTGCGGGCGGCCTTGAAGAGCTGTAGACCATCCATGCCGGGCATCCGGATGTCGGAGAGCATCAGCGCGATGGACGGGTTGGCGTCGAGCAACTTCAAGGCGTTTTCCGCGTCGGGCGCCGTCTCCACGTGGTAGTCCGCGCCGAGCGCCCGCGCCATGAACTCGCGGGTGTCTTTTTCGTCGTCGACAATGAGGATGGTCTGTTTCAAGGTTCTTCCGAGGGGCTGGTAGCGGTGGCGTCGACCGAATCGGCGAGCCGCCGCACACGTTTTTGGAAACGGGGCAGACGGACGATGAAGCGCGTGCCGTCGCCGGATTTGGATTCGACATCGATTTCGCCGCCGTGGGCGCGGACGATGCGTTGCGAAAGCATGAGGCCGAGGCCGTGTCCGCCGTCTTTTTTCGTCGTACGGTACGGCTCGAACAAATGGCGGAGCGTATCGTCGCTCATGCCGCCGGCGTGGTCGCGGAACGTGGCCGTGACGTCGCGGTCGTCCGACGCGAGTTCGATTTCCAGCCGTTCGCCGTTCTTAGTCGCTTCCAGGGCGTTCTTGACGAGATTGAAAAAGACCTGTTCCATCTGCGCACGGTCGAGCAGGACGCTGGGCAGTACGGGCGGGAGGTCGACCGTGACCTGGATCTGCCGGTCTTCGATCTGCGGTTTGAGCGCGGCCAGCGTGTCGGACAGTGGATCGGCGAGCGAACCCGGCGCCAGATTCGGTCGTACGGGGCGCATGGCCGAGAGGAAACTGCTGTTGATGTCCGTGATGCGGCGAACTTCCTTGCGGGCCGTGGCGATGTCCGCCAACAGGCGGGCGCGGCGCTCCGCGTCGGGTTCACGTCGGAACTCGCGCTCCAGCAGTTGCAGATTGAGCGAAAGGGCGTTGAGCGGATTGCCGAGTTCATGGGCGATGCCGGCGGCCAGATCCTTGATGGCGTCCGTCCGCTCGGACGCGCGCGCGTCGGCCTCGCGCGAACGCGCCAGCGTGACGTCCCGCACGAGCACGACGAACGCCGCGCCGTTGGGAAGCGACGAGACTTCCAGAATACGGTGCTCGGGATAGGCGACTTCGATTTCAACCGAGACCTTCCGCGCCCAGTCCGGCCCGCCTTTCGGCGGCCGCAGCAGGGCGTCCCAGTCCCAGTCCGGCAGGACGTCGCGCACCGGGCTTTCCGTTCGGTTGGACAGAGCCGCGCCCGACAACGTGTCCGCCGCCGTGTTGGCCGCGAGCAACGCTCCGCCCGCACCCACGACGATCACGCCCTCGTCCAGCGCGTTGAGAATGGACTCCAGGAACCGGATCTCGTTCGTGAGCGACGTGAACTGACGACGCCGGGATTCGACGTCGAGCTTGTCCATGTGCTCTGCAACTTTTTCGAAGAACCTCTTCATGTGTGCCATTCTGTCCCGAGGAATTGAATCAAGGGGGAGGGGATCCAACCGTCACAGGCGGACTGTACCGTCGGCGACGGCGGCGCGGTACTCCGCGATCGTGCGGGACAGTCCCGCGTCGAGATCGATTTGCGGCCGCCAGCCCAGCGAACGGATGAGCGACGTGTCGCACAGCTTGCGCGGCGTGCCGTCCGGCTTCGACGCATCCCATGCAATCTCCGCCGGACATCCCGTCGCGGCCTTGACCTTTTCCGCCAATTCGCGGATCGTGATTTCCACGCCCGACCCGACGTTCACGAGATCCGGCGGATTTTCCATCTCCAGGACGAAAAGGCACGCCGCCGCGAGGTCGTCCACGTGCAGGAATTCGCGAAGCGGCGTGCCCGTACCCCAAAGCGGCACGGTCGCGTCGCCGTTGACGCGGGCCGTTTCGAACTTGCGGATCATCGTCGGCAGCACGTGCCCGCCCACGATGTCGTAGTTGTCCCCCGTGCCGTACAGATTCGTCGGCATGAGCGAGTGATAGACAACGCCTTGGTCGCGGCGAAGGAACTCGCACAGTTTCAAGCCCGAAATCTTGGCCAGCGCGTAGCCCTCGTTCGTTTTTTCGAGGGGGGACGTGAGGAGCGCGGATTCTGGAATGGGTTGCGGGGCTAGACGCGGGTAGATGCAGGTCGAGCCGAGGAACAAGAGGCGTTTTACGCCGGCCTCGAATGCGCCCTGGATCGTGTTCATGGCGATGAGGATGTTCTCGTACAGGAACGTCGCGTTGCCGGCGGCGTTCGCGCCGATGCCGCCCACTCGCGCCGCGCAGATCACAGCCACGTCCGGCCGTTCCGAAGCGTAGAACGCGCGGACGGCCGCCGGGTCGAGCAGATCGAGTTCCCGATGGGTTCGGGTGGCGAGGCGGTCGTACCCGGCAGCGGACAATGCGCGCACGACGGCGCGACCGACCATGCCACGATGCCCCGCGACGTAGATTTTGTCCGACTTACGCATGGGCCAACGCCGCCTCCTTGCGGGCGAGTTCCAAATCGGCGTCGACCATCATTTTGACGAGGTCTTTGAATTTCACTTTCGGTTCCCAGCCCAGAACCGTACGGGCCTTGGTGGGATCGCCGAGCAGTTGATCGACCTCCGACGGACGGTCGTAGCGCGAATCGTGGTGGGTGTACTTCGCCCAGTCCAACCCCACGTGGTCGAACGCGGTTTCGAGAAATTCCTTCACGGTGTGCATTTCGCCCGTTGCCAACACGAAGTCGTCCGGGGTGTCATGCTGCAAAATGCGCCACATGCCCTCAACGTAGTCCCCGGCATACCCCCAGTCGCGCAAGGCGTTGATGTTGCCCATGTAGAGGTCGTTCTGGAGACCGTACTTGATGCGTCCGACGGCGCGTGTGATTTTGCGCGTCACGAACGTTTCGCCGCGCCGGGGCGACTCGTGGTTGAAGAGGATGCCGTTCGACGCGAACACCCCGTAGGCTTCGCGGTAGTTCTTGACCGCCCAGAACGCATACAGTTTTGCGACGGCGTACGGTGAACGGGGATAGAACGGCGTCGTTTCCCGCTGCGGCACTTCCTGTACCTTGCCGTAGAGTTCGGACGTCGAGGCTTGGTAGAAACGCACGGACGTCTCCCGTCCGGTTTCGCGAATGGCCTCCAGCAGCCGCATCGTGCCCAGCGCATCCACGTCGCCGGTGAACTCGGGGCTGTCGAACGATACGCGCACGTGGCTTTGAGCGGCGAGATTGTAAACCTCGTCCGGACGAATGTCGTGGACGAGCCGCACAAGGCCGCTCGCGTCCGTCATATCGCCATAATGAAGGAACAGCCGCACGTCCTTGACGTGCGGATCCTGGTAGAGACGGTCGATACGTTGGGTATTGAACGTCGATGCACGGCGGATAATGCCGTGCACCTCATAGCCTTTTTCGAGGAGCAGTTCGGCCAGATAGCTGCCGTCTTGCCCCGTGATTCCGGTAATCAACGCTTTCTTCATGACCATTCCAGTTTACCATAATTCTCCGTGTCCATGGACGATTTCATAGGAGTTCACCTATTTTTTGAGTGCAGAAGTGCATGCTGCGTTTGACGTACTTTCTTGCCCGCGAAGCGCGTAGTGAAAAAAATGGGTAAACTCTAGCGGTCCAGTGAGATGGCGGGCGGAGGGGAGGACGAAGAGATTTTGAGAGGCCAATCGAATGATTTTTTGACGGCAGACAAACACCCCCGAAAAACGCCCTCTGCCGTCAAAGGATAAATCGAAAAACGGGTTGTATATTGAAGAATTTTGCACTTCGCATTTTCGATGCTGTCCCTCAACCCGTCTGCCGTCAAAAACAGCCATTTTCCCCTTTACTTTAAGGCCAGAAATATGGTACAGTTACAATCGCAATCAAGGCCGAAAGGCTATTGAGACCCCGCCGTCGCGAGGGGCCGCGGGTTGACGTCTACGAGTTACAATCGCAATCAAGGCCGAAAGGCTATTGAGACCCCAGTCGAAGAGAAGACGGTCGAAGACGGAGTAGCCGAGTTACAATCGCAATCAAGGCCGAAAGGCTATTGAGACCCCGCCGTCGCCGTCTTCGCCGTCTTCGGCTTGTCTGTCGTTACAATCGCAATCAAGGCCGAAAGGCTATTGAGACTAGCGCCGCGGGACATCGTCTTTCGCATCATATGCGGGGCAGTTACAATCGCAATCAAGGCCGAAAGGCTATTGAGACGCCGCGCAACGCAGACAAGGAGACACAAGATGGCCGAGAGTTACAATCGCAATCAAGGCCGAAAGGCTATTGAGACCGGCGCCATTCCGCCATTTCGGCGTAGGCTTCCTCGAGGTTACAATCGCAATCAAGGCCGAAAGGCTATTGAGACAAGGCCGTGCGGCTTTCCCCGTCGGCGCCCGTGAAGACGTTACAATCGCAATCAAGGCCGAAAGGCTATTGAGACATCCTGCGAGAGATTTTTCTCGCTTTCGACCCACCCGCGTTACAATCGCAATCAAGGCCGAAAGGCTATTGAGACCCGTCACAAGCGCATTG
>CAZTHR010000092.1:0-8469 GCA_964613265.1 uncultured Lentisphaeraceae bacterium
TTAACGGGGTAGTTGACGGAGACCTTCACGCCTTCAAGCACATCGGCGTCCGCCGTCACCACGTACCCGATTTTCCACGTCCGATTCCCCACCGCATTGTGGTAGACAAGGTCATCCACGCTCTCCATCGCTTCCGTCTTGAACCGCGCGGTCTTGAACTGCTTCGCCCACTGTCCGCGTCGCGGCACGTAAAACTCGTCCACAAAGACGACGGCGGCAGACATCAGTACCGCCACGGCGAGCAGCGGCTTAACGATTGTGAAGAACCCGATGCCACTCGCCCGCATGGCGACGATTTCGGAGTGACGGCAGAAACTCCACATTGTGTAGAGCGTAGCCAACATCAGACACGCCGGCGCCATCCATTTGAAGTAGGGCGCCACGTAGCCGAGAAAGTAGGAACAAGCCAACCCCCAGCCTGGCTTCGCGGCCACCAGACGGCTGAACGAGCCGAACAACTCGAACAGCAGATAGATGGACATGAATCCAAGCAGACAGTACGACAACGGAATCAGAAATTCCCGAAAAATGTAGCGCGTGAGAATCTTCATGTGCGTGAAGATTATACCAAAAAAAGCGCCCGTGTAGGCTGGGCGGCTAGTCGGCTGCGCAAAGGGAGAGGCAGCAGACGGCGCCGGGGTCGGTAGCCGCGTCGAGCCGCGCCAGGCTATCTTTCGCCGCCTGTGCGAGCTGGGCGGCGGACATCTCGGCAATGCCGTGAACGCGCAGGTAGCGCATCCCCTTGCGGTAGGCGTTCTGCGCCCGTTTCACGCCGGCTTTTGCCGCCACGGACAACGCCGCGACGTTGCGGGCCGACAACGCCCGACTCGACCAGCCGCCGGCGGCGTCCTGCGTCCGCACGAGCGCATCGACCGCCTGGTCGAGCGTCCGACGATCCGCCGTCGGGTCTTTCGCCAGCACCGTCACGGCGAACGCCTGCACGTAGGGCGCCGCGGCAGACCCCGTGAAATAGCCATCCGCCCGCTGACAGGCCACGAGATTTGCGAGCGAGAACGTGGGAATGGGACGGAAGAAAATCGCACCAATGGCCAACAAGGCCACAAGACACGCCGCCAGCGGGAACAACAAAGACGGCTGGAAAAACCCCCGCCCGTACGCGGCGGTCTTTCGCGACAGACGGACTTTCGCCATGACTTCCGACGTGAACGTGGCAGATACCTTCGCCTGAGGCGCGGTACGCAACGCGGTCACGAACGCCGCAAACTCGGCATCCGTCCCGTTCAAGATCTTTTCAACATCTTCATTCATGCCAACAGCTCCTTCAACTTTCTCAGCGCGTTGAACATCCGCGACTTCACCGTGCCGACGGGGATTTTCAGAATGTCCCCGATATCCGCATAGGGGAGATCCTGGAAAACGCCCAGTTCCACAACATCGCGCAGTCCGGCCGGCAGCTTCGCCACAGCCCGCCGCACGTCTTCCCCCTCCGCAGGAGCCGGCGGCGGCGCGGCATCCGCCCGCACTTCGACTTCCCGCGTCAGGTTCTCGACGAGACCACGCCGGCGGGCCACGCTGCGATAGAAGTCCACCGCAACCTGACTCGCCAGAAGGAACAGGAACGTCGTGAACTTCGCCTGCGGCGTGTATTTCGCCCGATAGTTCCAGAGCCGCAAGAACGTCTGCTGCGCGAGATCCTGTCCGTCATCGTATGAAACGCCCTTGCGCAGAAAAAAGTTCAGCAAAATATTCTTGTAGCGATCGACCAGCATCGCAAACGCCCGCTCCTCCCCCTGGGCCGCGAGGCGCATGAGATCGGCGTCGGCAGTGGACGCATCCGCTACTTGAGATTCTGACGGTAGTCGCGCCACATTCCGGCCTGTTTCGTCTTGCCCGCTTTCAACAAGGATGCCACCAGCAGATCAAGCGTCTGCTTGTTTTCGGCGTCATGCGAAATCGCGCGATCCATGATGGCCGCCGCCTGCATCCAAAGCTGGTGATCGTAGGCCAGACGCGCCGCCGCGAGGTAGTGCTTCTGAACGGACGGATTTTCGTCGATGACGACGCGGTAGGCCGCCAGAACCTTCTCGACGAGCGGAGCCGCCGCCGCACGGTCTTTCGGCAGATTCGCCTTTTGGAGTTCGGCATAGGCCAGCGCCGCCACGTCCGACAACGGATCGGCTTTCAACGCCGCCGCGTACTTCGCAATGGCATCGCGCATCCGCCGCCGCCCCTGCAGTTTCTGCCCCTCGGCGATCAGACGGGCGGCTTCGCCCGGATTGCGCGACTGGGCGCCGGGCCGCGCGGCGGCCTCTTGTTGACGCTGTTCGCGCAACGCGGGGATAATCGTGCGGGACAACCGTTCCGCCCGTTCATCCCGCGCGTCCATCAAACGCACCGCCACTTCGAACTGTTCCAACGCGGCCTCCGTGAAACGATAGACGTCGCGCGAGAGACAGCCCAGATGATACCAAGCCGCCGCATTGCGCGGGTCGAGCCGCTTGGCCGTGAAAAGCGTGATTCGCGCGGCATCGACATCCTGCCGGCCGATTTCCACCACGGCGCGCGCGGCGAGTGCCGCGCTGCGCAGGGCCGCCGGCAGCTGGGCGTCTTTCACGACAGCGTTAAAATCGTCCACGGCCGCGTCGTAGTCGCGTTTCAGATAAGCCGCCTGACCCGCCACGAGCAGCGCCTCGGCGGAATCCGGCCGCAACGCCCGCGCGGCGGCGGCAGCGGACACCGCGCCGTCCACCTCGCCCAGTTTGATGTTCGCCAACGCGAGCTGGAGGCGGGCCTCGAAGTTCGTCTCGCACTTGCGAGCCGCCTCCGCAAATCCCCGCGCCGCGATCTTCGTCTCGCCATTCGCCAACGCCACCTGCGCCTGGGCGAAGTCCTCGGCTCCATCGTCCACGTCCGCCGACGACCCGGCGTCGCCTCCGCACCCGGCGACGAACGCCGCCAGTAGAGCCGAACAGATTGCTGCCTGTGAAATCTTCATCGTCCCGTTTCCTAGTTCTCTTTGACCGTCCCCTTGAGAACGGCGATGAACGCGCTTTGCGGCACGTTCACGTGACCGAATTCCTTCATCCGCGCCTTGCCGCGCTTCTGTTTTTCAAGCACTTTCATTTTGCGCGTGACGTCGCCGCCGTAGAGTTTCGCCAGCACGTCCTTCCGGAACGGGCGAATGTCCTCGCGGGCAATGATTTCACGCCCAATCGCCGCCTGCACGGGGATTTTGAACATGTGCGGCGGAATCGTCTCGGCCAACGCCTTGCACATCTGCTGGCCGCGCGCACGCGCTTTCGTGCGATGCACCATCGTCGCGAACGCATCCACCTGCTCGGAATTGAGCAGAATGTCCATGCGCACGATGTCGCTCACCTGATAGCCGGCCGGCTCGTAGTCCATCGAGGCGTAGCCGTGGGACACGCTTTTGAGCGTGTCGTGGAAGTCGAGCAGAATTTCGTTGAGCGGCATCTTGCAGTGCAGCATCACGCGGTGGGAATCGACCGTCTCGGTGTTCTCCACCGTCCCGCGCCGATCCATCACAATGCGCATCACGTCGCCAATCGTCTCGCTCGGCGTGATGATTCGCGCGGTGAGAATCGGCTCCGAGATGGATTCGAGCGTGCTGGGGTCCGGCATCTGCAGCGGATTGTCGAGATCGCGCTCCTCGCCGCCTTTCATCTTGAGTTTGTAGATGACGCCCGGCGTCGTGGAGATGATGTCCAAATTGAACTCGCGGCGCAGACGCTCCTGCACGATTTCCATGTGGAGGAGTCCCAGAAAGCCGCACCGGAATCCAAAGCCGAGAGCGATTGAACTTTCGTGGTGGAAGGAAAACGCCGAGTCGTTGAGGTGGAGTTTTTCAAGCCCGCGATGAACTTTCTCGTACTCGTCCGTGCTCATCGGGTAGATGCCGCAGAAAACCGTCGGCCGCAGTTCCTTGAAGCCCGGCAGGGGGACAGACGCGCCGAGCTTCGCCGTCGTCACGGTGTCGCCGATTTTGATGTCGGACGGATCCTTCACGGTGCCCACGAGGTAACCCACCTGGCCAGCCTCCAGCACGTCGGTCGCTTTCTTCGTGGGGGAGAAGATGCCCACTTCGTGCAACGTCGTCGAAATGCCCGACCCCATGAACTGCACGGTCATACCGGGTTTCACGCAACCGTCGACAAGACGGACGTACGTGATCACGCCCCGGAATTCGTCGAACACGCTGTCGAACACAAGCGCACGTAACGGCGCGTCCACGCCCTGCGTCTTCGGCGGCGGAATGCGCTGGACGATGGCTTCGAGGACGTCGGGGCAGCCCACGCCCGTCTTGGCCGAAACGAGCAGCGGCTCGTCCATCGGAATCGCCAGAATGTCCTCGATCTGCTGGGAGACGCCCGCCACGTCCGCGCCCGGGAGATCGACTTTATTGAGGACGGGAACGATTTCGAGTTTGGCATCCTGGGCGAAATAGGTGTTCGCAACTGTCTGCGCCTCCACACCCTGCGCGGCGTCGACAACGAGCAACGCGCCCTCGCAGGCGCCCATGGCGCGGCTCACCTCGTAGGCGAAGTCCACGTGGCCAGGCGTGTCGATGAGATTGAACAGATACTCCTTGCCGTCACGGGCCTTGTACATCATCGAGACGGGATGGCTCTTGATCGTGATGCCGCGCTCGCGCTCCAAATCCATCGCGTCGAGCGTCTGCGCCTTCAGTTCGCGTTGCGGCACGGCGTGCGTTAGTTCGAGAACACGGTCACTGAGCGTCGTCTTGCCGTGATCCACGTGCGCGATGATGCAGAAGTTGCGGATGTTGTCGAGTGTCTGTTCCATAGATTCGCGGAAACGTATTGTACCAAAGATTAAAGCAGCCCGGCCAGACGTTCCAGTACCGACCAGTTGCGGCGATAGCCTTCCTCGGCGGAGGCGAGCAGCTCTTTCGCGCCGTCGGGATTCGTCTTGAAGAGCGACTTGAAGCGGTTTTCGCCCAGCGCCGTTTCGGCAAACGACTTCGACGGGGCGTGTGAATCGAGCTGGAGCGGCGGTTTGTCCGTCCCCACACGGGCGGGGTTGTAGCGGAAGAGCGGGAAATGCCCCGTCTCCACGGCCACCTTCTGGCGTTCAAAACCGGCCGCCATGTCGATGCCGTGCGCCACGCAGTGCGCGTAGGCGATCACGAGCGCAGGGCCGTCGTAGGCGTCCGCCTCCGCAAGGGCCTTCAAGGCGGCCTGGGGATTCGCGCCCAGCGAAATCTGGGCCACGTAGACGTTGCCGTACGTCAGGGCGATTTCGCCGAGGTTCTTTTTCATCGCGGGCTTGCCGGCGACGGCGAATTTCGCCACGGCGCCTTTCGGCGTCGCCTTGGAGGCCTGTCCGCCCGTGTTCGAGTAGACTTCGCTGTCCAGCACGAGGATCTTCACGTTGCGCCCGCTGGCGATCACGTGGTCAAGCCCACCGTAGCCGATGTCGTAGGCCCAGCCGTCGCCGCCCACAAGCCAGATGGACTTGCGGACAAGATAGTCCGCCTCCGCACGGAGGGCGCGGCAGTTCACGCACGGCCGCCCGGCCAGACGCGCCTTCAGTTCCGCGACGGCCGTGCGCATCTCCTCCACGCCGGCGGGCGTTGCCTGGTCGATCGTCTCGATCCGCGCACAGAGCGCCTTGAGCGCGTCCGGCGCATGGTCGCTCGTCGCGATGTGGCGCACGATTTCACGGGCGTGTGCCGCAAGGCGGTCGCACGTCACGCGCATTCCCAGACCGTACTCGGCGTTGTCCTCGAAAAGCGAATTGCCCCACGCGACGCCCTTGCCGTCCGTCCGCGCGCAATAGGGCGCCGTCGGCAGATTGCCCGCGTAGACGCTCGAACAACCCGTCGCGTTCGCGATTTGGAGACGTTCGCCGCAGAGCTGCGTGAGGAGGCGCAGATAGGGCGCCTCGCCGCATCCCGCACAGGCGCCGCTGAACTCGAAGAGCGGACGCTTGAACTGGACGTCGGCGTAGTTCGACACGTCGAGCTTCGCGGGATCGGCGTCGGGCAACGAGAGGAAGAACTTCCAGTTCGCGGCGTCGGCGGCGGCCATCGGGTCCTGGCGCACCATCGCAAGCGCCCCCTTCTTCGCCGCCGGACAGCTCGACACGCACAGTCCGCAACCCGTGCAATCCGCCGTCGAACAGGTGATCGACACCTCGCCGCCCAGCGTCTTCAACTTCGGCGTTTTCGCCGGCGCGTGCTTGAACGCGGCGGGCGCGGCATCGAGATCGCGCGGCGACAGGGCTTTCATGCGCAGAGCCGCGTGCGGGCAGCTGCCGACGCAACGTCCGCACTGGACGCACACCGCCGGATTCCAAACGGGAACTTCCGAGGCGATGCCGCGCTTTTCCCACTGCGTCGTCGCCAGCGGCCACGTGCCGTCGTCCGGCACCTTCGAGACCGGCAGTTCGTCGCCGACGAGTCCGAGCATCTTCGCTGTCACTTCGCGCACGAACGCGGGCGCTTCGGCAGGGACGATTGGCTTCATCGGGTTCGCGCCCGTCGGCGCGGGAACAAGGTCGAGATCCACTTTGCGGATACCGCCCGCCGCCGCGTCAATGCAGGCGACGTTCTTCGCCACCACGTCCGCGCCCTTCCGCGCATACGTCCGCTCGGCCGCCTCCTTGAGACACGCAATCGCCTCGTCCGGCGGCAGGATGCCGCTGATGCGGAAGAACGCGGCCTGCATGACGGTGTTGATACGCGAACCCATGCCCGCCTGACGGGCGATGGCTTCGGCGTCGATCACGTAGAAATTGAGACTCTTCTCGCGAATCGTCCGACGCACGGGGTCGGGCAGATGCGCCCCCACGTCCGCAGGGCCGTACGGCGAGGCGAGCAGGAACGTCCCCTTCTCGGCGATGCCGCCCAATACGTCGTACTTGGAGAGGAACGCGAAATGGTGGCACGCAACGAAATTCGGGCGCGTGCAGAGGTACGGACTGCGGATCGGCTCGGGGCCGAAGCGCAGGTGCGAGACGGTGATGCCGCCGGCCTTCTTCGAGTCGTAGACGAAATAACCCTGCGCGTAGAAGTCCGTATGCGAACCGATGATCTTGATGGAGTTCTTGTTCGCGCCCACCGTGCCGTCGGAACCCAGTCCCCAGAAAACGCCCTCGTGGCGACCGACGTGGTCGATCGCGAAGTCGGCGGCCGGCGGAATCGAACGGCCGGTGAGGTCGTCCTCGACGCCGATCGCGTAGCCGTCCTTCGGCTGCGCGGCGGACATGTTGTCGAACACGGCCTTCACGTGCTGCGGCGTGAACTCCTTGCCGCCCAGCGCGTAGCGCGCGGCGTAGACCGCCGGCCGCGCCCCCGTCCGCGTCCCGTCGCGGAACGCGCGGTCGATCGTCGTGGCGACGTCGAGATAGAGCGGCTCGCCCGCGCTCCCGCACTCCTTCGTGCGGTCGAGCACGGTGACGGACGTGACGGTGGCCGGCAGGACGGACAGGAAGGCGTCCCGCGCGAACGGACGGTAGAGGCGCACGGCCACCACGCCCACGCGGTCGCCACGCCGGTTCATTTCCTCCACCGTCTCGCGCACGGTCTCCACGCCGCTCGCCATCGCGACCACGACGCGCGTCGCGTCTGGAGCGCCGTAGTAGTCGAAAATGCGATAGGCACGGCCCGTCCGGGCGGCGAGTTCGTCCATCTTCCGCTGGACGACGCCCGGCACCTTGTCGTAGTAGGGGTTCTGCGCCTCGCGCCCCTGGAAGTAGACGTCCGAGTTCTGGACGGTGCCGCGAAACACGGGATGCTCCGGCGAAAGGCCGCGCGCGCGCTGGGCGGCTACGGCGTCGTCGTCGATCACGGCGCGAATCGTCTCGACCGGCAGTTCGTCGATCTTCTGCACTTCGTGGGACGTGCGGAAACCGTCGAAGAAATGGAGAAACGGCACACGGGTTTCCAACGTGGCGGCGTGGGCGACGAGGGCGAGATCCTGCGCCTCCTGGACACTGGCGGACGCCAGCATCGCGAAGCCCGTCTGCCGACAGGCCATGACGTCGGAATGGTCGCCGAAAATGCACGTGCCGTTGACGGCGAGGGCGCGGGCGGCCACGTGGAGGACGCCCGGCAGGAGTTCGCCGGCAATGCGGTAGAGGTTGGGGATCATGAGCAGAAGCCCCTGCGAACTCGTGAACGTCGTCGCAAGCGCACCCGTGCCCAACGCGCCGTGGAACGCGCCGGCGACGCCGCCCTCGCTCTGCATCTCGACGACCTCCGGGACGGTGCCCCAAATGTTCTTTTCGCGTCCGGCGGACAACTCGTCCGCGCGTTCGCCCATGGGCGAGGAGGGCGTAATCGGGTAGATGACGGCAAGGTCGCTGCACGCATACGCAACGCGCGCGACGGCCTGGTTGGCGTCCACAGTGGCTTTCATATCCATCTTTCCAGTGTCAGAATCCGTGAGAACTCAAAACTAAATGCGTTAAAATGAGGTACTAGTATATCAAAACCCCGTCCCTTCTGCTGACGCCGGTTGAAAC
>CAZTHR010000093.1:0-8458 GCA_964613265.1 uncultured Lentisphaeraceae bacterium
CTTGACATACATACTCGGAGGTATGTATAATTCCTGCCATGTTTTCATTTCTAAAAAGGGCTCTCTTGCCGGTCGCCGGCCTCGTTGCGTTGCTGACGGGGTGTGAGACGATCACGCGGGCGCGTGTCGCCCAGCGGGGCGTGGCGGCCGCCACGAACGACGTGCCGGTCGTCCGCGTGGACGCGGCGTCGGCGCGGGTCGATTTGCGGACGTTCGATTTTGTCGAATACGTCGAATTCGCGCTGACGAACCGCCCGTCGCTGGAAACGGCGCGGCTGGCCGTGTCCAACGCCGTGTTGGCGTTGACGACGGCGACGGCGGATCGCGAACTCCAGCTTGACGTGTCGGCCGGTTATTCGCAGGCGACGGCCAACCGGAAGGGGCATTTCTCCTGGCATCAGAACCGTGGCGCGTTTGGCAGCGACATCGCCGTGGACTTGCTACTCGTCGACTTCGGCCGTGTGGACGCGCAGGAACGGGCGGCCCGCGAGGATCTGGTGGCGGCCCAGCGGGAATTGGCCGACGAGGAGTACGCCGTCTTCAACGATGTCGCCCAAGCCTACTTCACGCTCCTGCGCGACGACGCGCTGCTGGAGGTGGCGCGGACGAACGAGTTCATGCACGCCGAGCATCTCCGCCAGGCCGAATTGCTCTTTTCGGCGGGCGAGGTGAAAAAGCTCGACGTGCTCAAGGCGCGGGTCGATTTGTCGGACGCGCGTTTGGCGACGATCAATGCGTCGAACGACGTGTTGACGGCCGGTGCCGAGTTCTTGCGGGCGCTGGGGCTGCAGACGGATCGCGCCGCCCGCGCTGATGTGCTGGATGTCGCGACGAACGCGCTGGCGGCGTCTCGCGCCGAACTCCCCGAATCGGTTTACGGCGCGGCGGAGGGTCTGGCGTATGCGCGGACGAACGCGCCGTCGCTCAAGGCGCTCCGCGCCAAACTGCGGGCGGCCTCCGCCGAGGTCGATTACCGAATTGCCGATCTCATGCCGAAACTCACGCTGTCGTCGGCGTTCTCGTTCTCCGATCCGGCGTGGAATTGGAGCTGGGCGTTCAATGCCGTGCAGTCCGTGCTCGACGGCTGTCGAAAGCGGACGGCGGTGGACGTGGCGGTCGTGGGCATGGAGACGGCTCGTGTGGCCGTCGAGGAGGCCGAACAAAAACTCTCGTACGAAATCGCCGTGGCCGTCGCGTCGCGTGACAACGCCCGCCAGTCGCTGGCGACGGCGCGTGTGGAGGTCGACCAGGCGCGGGAGAATCTGGAAACGGTCGTGCAGGAATATCAGGTTGGCGATGCCTCGCGCATTGATTTCACGGATGCGGCGAGCGGATTCGCCCAGGCGTTGGGCACGCGCGTGAGGGCGTTCTACGCGGCTGAATTGGCCGAGGCCGAACTCATCCGTCTGACGGGGCGTGTGCCGCCGTTCCGTTCGGGCGCGGACGCGGGCACGAACACGACGGCGGGGACTTATCTTGAGGTGAACGATGCGTACATGGATTAATCGAATCATCGTGTTGGCCGTCCTTGCGGTCGCCGGTTGGTGGGCGTGGCGCTTTTTCGGCGAAAAGAAAGCCGAGGCACAAGTTGTGCGCTATCGGACGGCGCCGATTCTGAAGACGGACATTTTCCGCACGGTGGAGGCCACGGGGACGGTGCAACCGATCAAGGAAGTCGAAGTCGGTGCGCAGGTGAACGGCAAGATCATCAAGCTCTTCGTGGACTACAATTCGATCGTCACGAACGGACAGGTGGTCGCGTTGATCGATCCGCAGGTCTACGAGGCCAACTACAAGAGTGCGCTCGGCGAGCTCCACGCCAACGAGGCGAACGTGAAGAAGTGCGAAGCGCAGCTCGTGTTGGCGGAGAAGACGCTCGTTCGGAAGGAGAAACTGGCCAAGCGCGACATGGCGCCGATGGCGGACTACGATGCCGCGTTGGAAGCGCGGGACACTGCCATCGCTTCTCTTGCCGCCGCCAAGGCGAGCGTCGAGAAGAGCCAGGCGTCCGTCAGCCAGGCCAAGGCCAACCTCGACTACTGCACGATCATTTCGCCCGTGAACGGTATCGTCATCGACCGATCCGTGGACGAGGGGCAGACGGTCGTCTCCTCCATGAACGCCGTGCCGCTGTTGAACATCGCCACGGATCTCCGGCGCATCCAGGTGGAGGCCACGGTGCCGGAGGCTGACATCGGCAGTGTCAAGAACGGACAGTCCGTCACGTTCACGGTCGATTCCTACCCCGGCGTCAAGTTCAAAGGCGAGGTCACGCAGGTGCGCATGGCGTCGACTACGACGAGTTCCGTCGTCACCTACCCCGTGATCATCGAAGCCGACAATGCGGGGGACAAGCTCTATCCCGGCATGACGGCGAACATCTCCATCCACATTGCGGCGGCGCGGGGCGTGGTGGCCGTCACGGCGGCGGCGTTCCGCTATCGGCCGCCCCAGGCGTCGATGGACGGGCCGCAGTCGGACGAAAATTCGGATGAGCGGACGCTCTACGTGCTGGACGATCCGGCGCAGACGCCGCGCAAGATCGTGGTCAAGACGGGGTTGTCCGATGGGACGTTCACGGAAATCAAGTCCCCGCTCGATATCGACCGCAAGGAGGCCGTGTTGGGCGTGATGGCGTCGTTGCCGGCGGGCGCGAAGACCGCGAAGGGTGATGCGGGCGGCAAGAATCCTTTCATGCCGAAACCGCCGGGCGGCGGCAGACGCAGGCCAAACGGGCCACCCGGTCGATGACGGCAGACAGGAAAACAAGGAACGACGATGGCGCCGCATCTGATTGAAATACGCGATCTGCGCAAAATCTACGCGCTCGGCGAGGAACCCGTGGCCGCGCTGGACGGCGTGTCGCTGACGATCGAGAAGGGCGAATTCGTGGCCATCATGGGCGCGTCGGGTTCGGGGAAGTCGACGATGCTGAACATCCTTGGCTGTCTGGACACACCCACGAGCGGCAGTTATCTGCTGGACGGCATCGAGGTGGCGCGGCGGACGCGGACGGAACTCGCGCACATCCGCAATCGGAAACTCGGTTTCGTTTTCCAGAACTTCAATCTGCTGGCGCGGACGAGCGCAATCGAGAACGTGGAGTTGCCGGACTTCTATCTCAATCGTCTGAACCATGCTGAACGTCGGGCGCGGGCGTTGGAATTGCTGACGCGCGTGGGGTTGGGCGGACGCGGTACGCACACGCCCGCGCAACTTTCCGGCGGACAGCAGCAGCGCGTGGCCATCGCGCGCGCCCTGATGAACGCGCCGCCCGTCCTTTTTGCGGACGAACCGACGGGCAATCTGGACACGAAGAGTTCCATTGAAATCATGAACCTCTTTACGGAATTGTCCCGCGAGGGTATCACGATCGTCATGGTCACGCACGAAGACGACATCGCGGCCTATGCCAAACGCCACCTCGTCATGCGTGACGGACACTTGATCAAAGACGATGGTCGGCCGCTTGCCACGCACACGGCGTAGGGCAGTTGTGCTATAATGCCTCTGGAAAAAAGGAACACTCATGCGGACTGCGGAAATCGAACGGAACACGAAGGAAACGAAGATCAAACTCGCGCTGAATCTCGACGGCACGGGCGACGGTGTGATTGACACGGGCGTCGGCTTTTTCAACCACATGCTCGAACTGCTCAAGAAACACGCGCTGATCGACTTGTCCGTCACCTGCGACGGCGATCTCGACGTGGACTACCATCACACGGTGGAGGACGTTGGACTCGTCTTCGGCCAGGCGCTCAACCGCGCGTTGGGCGACCGTCGGGGCATCACGCGCTACGGGTTCGCGTCGATTCCGATGGACGAAACGCTCTGCGAGACGTCCATCGATCTCGGCGGGCGGCCGTTTCTTGTGTTCCAGTGCGGCATGAAGCACCAGATGGTGCGCGACTTCGAGGTGAAACTGCTTGAAGAGTTCTTCCGCGCCGTGAGTGTGGAGGGACGTCTGAATGTCCATCTGCGCCAGATCTACGGCGATGAGGCCCATCACGTGTGCGAGGGCTTCTTCAAGAGTTTCGCCCGCGCACTTCGCCAGGCCGTGGCGGCGGATCCGCGCGAGCACGGTGTGCCGTCTTCCAAGGGCGTGATCTGAACGGCGTGTCAACCATCGCAGCCTGAATGCACGGGAGAGAAGAAACATGGACGTGAAAGAAACGATCATTGTGGCGGCCGATCCGTTCGCCCTTGCGCTGGAAAAGGCCGTCGTGTCGCATCTGCGTGAACGCGGGTTCGAGGTGAAGGATCTGGGGGCGGACGCGGCGCGGCCGGACAAGCCGTACTACGAGTCCGCCGTGGACGTCTGCCGGGCGTTACAGCGCGGCGAGGCGTCGCGCGCGTTCCTCTTCTGCGGCACGGGCATGGGCATGAGCATGATTGCGAACCGCTTTGCGGGCGTTCGCGCCGCCGTGGTCGAGAGCGTGTGGGCGGCGAAGATGTGCCGCACGATCAACGATGCGAACGTTTGCTGTATGGGGCAGATGGTCTGGGGCGAGGGCATGGCGCGCGCGGCGGCGGATGCGTTTCTCGACACGGCGTTCACGGAAGGGCTGGAGCCGCTGGCGGACTTTCTGCGCGATGCGCGGGAAAAGGTCGCCGCGATTCGCGATTCCGGCAACTGATTTGGTTTTCTGAAACGGACGGAGGACAGACGATGATGAAATCTCGGATTCTGGCGATTGTCGCGGTTGGTGCGTGTTGCTGCTGTGCGGCGCCGCTTGAGCTTGGACTCGGCATGGGCGGCGAGATCCGCGTGGGGGCGGACGGCGTTCGGCTGGGACCGCGTATCCACCGCGCAGGCTGGCGCGGAACGGCGACGGGCGTGCGGACGGACTTCGCATTCCCCGACGCCACGATGGGCACGGCATCGTTCGAGATGTTCGACGCCAAGGAAAAGTGCGCAGATGGTCTCGCCACGCTGGTGAAAACGGCCGACGGCCGCGCGTTCGTGGACGTGTCGCTCACCTCCTGCCTTGACTTGAATCCGGAACTTGTCGTCCTCTCGTTGACGCTTCCCTGTTCGGCATATGCGGGTGGCACGTGGAAGACGTCGGACGGCAAGCAAGGCGTTTTTCCGAAGACGTACGGCCAGCAGATGCGCGTGTACGGCGGAACCGTCTCGTGGATCGAGTTTCAGGCGGCGAACGCGGCGAAGCCGTTCCGCGTGGCGTTTCCCGTACCGACAAACATCGCCGTCCAGGACGACCGTCAGTGGGTGCAGACGGTGACGTTGCGCATTTCGCCGAACGGCGCGAAGACGGCGCGGCCGTTCCGTGCCGGCGACCAGCGCGCGTTCAGTTGCTTTCTGTCGTCTGAAGATGGCGTGACGACGACAATCGACAAGCCCGTGGTCGTGTCCGCCGGACCGGACTGGATTCCGCTCGACTACAAGAAAGACATTCTCGCCGGCAGTGCGCTCGATTTCTCGGGCATGGGCCTGCAGGACGCACCGGCGGGCAAGCACGGCTGGCTGAAGAACGTGGACGGCCACTTTGAGTTCGAGAAGCTTCCCGGTCGGCCGCAGCGGTTCTATGGCGTGAACCTCTGCTTTGACGCCTGTTTCCCCGACAAGGCGTTCGCCGATCGAATCGCCACGCGCCTGGCGCGTCTCGGCTACAACACCGTGCGCATCCACCACTACGAATCCGCCTACGGCGTGATCAAGGATGCGTCCGATCGCCTGACGTTCAATGCGGCGCAGATGGATCGGCTCGACTATCTGTTGTCCAAGTTCTACGAGAAGGGCATCTACGTGACGACGGATCTGTTCACGTCGCGCCCCGTCATGTGGCGCGACGTCGGCATCGACCGGGACGGCCGCGTCGACCAGCAGGTCTACAAGAACCTGATTCACGTCCATGAACCCGCGTTCGAGAACTGGAAGACGTTCACGCGGAATCTGTTGACGCACGTGAATCCCTACACGGGCCGTCGCTACGCCGACGAGCCGGGGCTGCCGCTCATTTCGCTGATCAACGAGGGGCATCTCACCTGGTGCTGGTCGACGATTGCCGAACTCGCGCCCATGAAAACCGCGTGGCGGAACTGGTTGTCCGAGAAGCGGGCGAAGGATCCGGCGTTCGCGAAAGGCGTGAGCGACGATCCCACGAAAGTCTCCGCGTGGCAGCAGAACGCCGCGCTCATCCTCTTCATGGCGGACATCGAGGAACGTCTCGTCGGCCGTCAGCGCGAATTTCTTGCGTCGCTCGGCGTCAAGGCGCTGCTGACGAGCCAGAACTGCGGCGGTCATTACACGCCGCTCATGGCGATGCGCGAAAAGTGCTACGACTACGTGGACGACCATTTCTACGTCGATCATCCGCACTTTCTGGCGCGTTCCTGGTCGTTGCCATCGAGCTGCGGCAACCAGAACCCCGTCTTTTCGGCGAAACTGCCGCCCGTGTCCGCCGCGTTCACGCGGATGCCGGACAAGCCGTTCACGATTACCGAGTGGAACTTCTCCGGGCCTGGCATGTTCCGGGGCGTGGGCGGCATCATGACGGGTGCGCTCAGCGCGTTGCAGGGCTGGGACGGGCTGTGGCGGTTCGCGTATTCGCATGGACTGGGCAACATGCAGGACGGGAAGGGCATTCCCGGCTATTTCGACGTCGCGTCCGACCCGCTCGGCCAGGCGTCCGACCGGGCGAGCGTGTGTCTCTTTCTGCGGGGCGACATGGCGCCGTTGGCGGATGCGCTCATGCAGACGGTCACGCCCGACACGTTCGCTTCCACGGGCGCGGCCCAGGGCGTCGTTCCGAAGTGGCATGACGCCGCGTGGAACGTCCGCGTGGGGACGGCCGTCGCGCCCGTACCGGCGGGAACGCCCACGTGCAATCTGGCGCAGGCGTTTGCGCGGACGAACGCGCCCGCCGTGCTGAAGGCGAATCCGTCGCTCATGTTCGACCGGAAGCACGGCTCGTTTGCGATCGACACGCCGTGCACGGCGGGCGGCTTCACGCCGTCGGGCGCGTTGACGGCCGGGCCGGTCTCGCTCGACGTCGGGGACGTGGCGGCGACGGTGTGGGCGAGTTCGCTGGACGGTCGGCCGATTGCCCAGTCGCGTCGTCTGCTTGTGTCGCATCTGACGGATGTGCAGGCCGATGGCAACGTGTATGCGGATACGGCGAAGACCATTCTGCTCAAGTGGGGGCGTTCGACGCCGGTCGTGCGGAAGGGGACGGCGCGGGTCGCGCTGGCCGTGGCGCAGCCGGAAGCCCTGTCCGTCTGGGCGCTGGAGACGTCGGGTCGGCGGCTGGCGAAACTGCCCGCCGAGGTCAAGGACGGACGGCTCTGCTTCACGGCCGCCGTGCAGGGCGCGGAGGGAGCACGGATGCTCTACGAGGTCGCGGAGAAATAGATTTTTCAATTTTCGCCGGAGTGGTGGAATGGCAGACACCAGGGACTTAAAATCCCTTGTTGGGTATCCAGCGTACGGGTTCGAGTCCCGTCTCCGGCACCAGAAGCGCAGACTGTGAATAGGCTCTGATACGTAACGGCGGGGAGTCAGAGCGCGGCGATTTCGGCAGGGGTCAGGCCGGTCGCCGCCGCGATCTGCTCGGCGGGCAAGCCCATCGATTTGAGGTTACGGGCGGTCGCGACCTTTCCTGCTTTCAAGCCCTTCGCTTCGCCCTCTTTCAAACCCGCTTCCCGACCCTTCGCTTCGCCTTCTTTCAAACCCGCTTCCCGGCCGGCCTTGTAGCTGCGTTCGGGCGCGGCGGCGAGCGTCCGGGCGACGCGCACGGCGTCCCAGAAGAGGTCGTACCCCATTAGCTGCTCGCGTGTGTAAGCCGATTCCTCGACGAGCTTCACGGCCTGGCTGATCTCGCGTGACGCCAGCAGTTCCTCTGGAACCCGATCCGTGTTCTTGCCGATCTCGGTCAGGAAGCGGAGCCACAGCACGGCCATCCTGCGCTCCGCGATGTTCTGCGGCTTGAACTTTGGCAACTCCACGAACACGATGTGGAAGCCCTCGATCAGCTTGTCCGTGTATTTCTCGTGCACAACCTTGTAGTGGTGCATGAACTCCGGCACGTCCCTCTCGAAGACGGCGTCGACGAGATTGAGGGAGTAGACGGGGCGGAGGCGGGAGAAGTCCTCGGCGCGTTCCAGCTGGTCCACGTAGACTTTCGCGGAGTTGAAGAGCGCCCTGTCCTTGAAGTCGGCCGTCCAGCACATCTGCATCTCGACGATGAACGCGCGGCCGTCCTTGGTCTTGCAGAACACGTCGACGATGCTGTTCTTGCCGATGGACGTGCGCGGGACTCGCTCGGGCGAGAGGTATTCGACATCGGCAATTTCCTCCCCTGCCGGAAGCGGCAGGAGGGAGTTCAGGAGGCTGGCGACGAGGTTCGGGTGTTCGCCGAACACCTTCTTGAACGTCAGGTCCGCCTTGGGGTCAAGGTATTTTGCCATGTCTTCTGCCTCGCTTTCCGCTTCGGGT
>CAZTHR010000094.1:0-8424 GCA_964613265.1 uncultured Lentisphaeraceae bacterium
TCAAATGGATGGGTTGACGAAGGAGAATAAAACATAGTACAATACGGTCGTATAGGACGGAATTTGTGCGGGGGGAGTTCTCCGTACGAGGACGTTTTGCTGTCGCATTCTCAAAGGACAAGGCCGTATCGATGGAGAAGAAGGTTGTTTTGGTCGCGGGCGTGGGAACGTCCCCTGCCGTCTTGACGGAGACGGTGTGGGCGCTGGCCCATCTGAAGTTTCCTGTCATTCCCGATGAAATCGTCGTGCTGACGACCCAGACGGGACGTCAGAAACTGGAGCGCGAGGTGATGACGGGCGAACCGTCCGTCTGGTCGCGCCTCGTCGCCACGCTTAAGGCGGCGAAACGCAAGGTGGACGGAAAACTCGCGTTTGGCGAGACGTCGATTCGCGTCTTCCCCGACGCACGGCGCAATCCGCTGGCCGATCTGCGTTCGGGCGAGGACAATCTCCGGGCGGCGGACTTCATGCTCGCGCAGTTGCGTCAGTACACCGAAAGCCCCGATACCGTGGTGCTGGCGTCCATCGCGGGCGGACGCAAGACGATGAGCGCGCTGCTGCTGTCCTGCATGTCGCTGCTGGGGCGCGCGGACGACAAGGTCTACCACGTCCTCCTCCCGCCCGAATTCGAGGGACGTCTCGATCCGCCGTTCTTTTTTCCGGAGAAGGGTGCCGTTAACCGTTCGTTCGCCGACTCTTCCTGCGAGCTTCGCGCCGAAAAGGCAAAGGTCGAACTCTTTGAAGTGCCGTACGTTCGGATGCGCGGATGGTACCAGGAGAAGTTCAAGACGATTCCGCCGTCCTACGAAACGCTCGTCTTGAAAGTTCAGGGAATCGTGCCGGTGGCCGCCGTGCTGCCCGACATGGAGATCGACGCATGGAAGGGTGCGCTTGTTCTGAACGGCCGAGCCGTGCCGTTGAGCCGTCCGTGTTTCGCCGTGCTGCTCTTCCTTGCGGCGGGGCATGAGATGAAGGGGCTTCACGCGAAACTCTGCGCGTTCCATAAGGTTTCGGGCGGAGCGGACTGCGACTGGCTGGCATCCTTCCGGGAAGACCATGGACGTTTTTCGGACGTACGCAGCGAGGATGATCTGCCGAAGGTGATGTCCGAACTGCGCAAGAAATTGACAAAGGCGGGATTTGCAGACGCAGAAAGGCTGGTGCCGAAGCGCGGTCGCGCCGTGACGTTTTCAATTGACCGCATCCGCTGGTCAAACCGCAACCGCTTTGCGGATGTCTGCGGATATCCACTTTGGCCGGTAGATGCGTGAAATGGAGTATCCTATGCGGCGTCATGGAGAAGATTTTGATTGGAAACTCGTTCCCGCTTTCCCTGGTACGCCACGGCGACGTGCGGATGTCGTGTCGTCCGCTTTCGGAACTGCGGGCGGCGTTGAAAGGACGCACGGTCGTGTCGTTCTGGGGACACGAGAACACCCGTGCCGTCGCCGAGCGTCTGCTGGGCGTTTCGCTGAAGCCGTCCGTGGCGCGTCCCGCGTTGCGCCTTGCCGCAGACGGGCGGCCCATGCTCGACGGCGAGACGTTCGGCGCGTGCTGGGTGCTGTCGCCGGACTACAGGGACGGGGGACGTCCGCAGATTGGACAGGAGGTTGCGCCGGAGCAGATTTCCGACTGGCAGGTCGTCCGCATTTCATGGGAGCAGACCTGACAGGCATTCACGTCATTTAACATCAAGAGGAAACCATGGACAATCCACATTTGCTTCTTTTCCAGATCGGCCCTGTGCAGGAGTTCATCGCACAGGCCGCTACGCCCGAAGACCTCTGGGCGGGTTCGTATCTACTTTCGACTCTTGTCAAGGCGGGACTCGATGTCGTGCCCGACGTGCGAAACGCTGCCATCTTTCCGAATCTGTCGGACGGAAAGATTGAGGAGGCGTTGACGCAGAACATTCCAACGCTGCCGAACCGCTTTCTCGTGCGCGTGGCGGGGCTGGAGGAGGGCAAGGAAATCGCCCGCAAGGCAGCTGACGCCGTTCGCGCGAAACTGTTGTCGTATGATCGGCCGGAGATTCCCGGCTTTCGTCGCCAGCTCGAACAGTTCCTTTCGATCACATGGGCGATTCGCTCAGCGACGGGCAACATGGGCGATGACTACAAGAAACTGTCCGCTCAGCTTGCCGCTCGCCGCAACGTTCGCGATTTCGCGGCATGGACGGAAGACGCGGCCGTTATACACGCGCCGAAGGACTTTCTCTCTGGCAAGGAGGTGGCGCTCCGCAACCGGCGCGGTGCGCTGAATCTCGTGAAGCAGTCCCTCGTGAAGGAACGCGATTACTCGGCGGGTGTGAAGGATGTGGCGAAAAGCGCACAACCGTACTATGCCGTCATCGCGTTCGACGGCGACCGCATGGGCGTGAAGTTGTCGGGGTTCAAGACGGCAGACGAGCATCGCGCATTTAGCGGGGCGTTGGCTGCGTTCGCGCTGTGCGTCAAGGACACGATCGACGAAGCGTCAAACAGGCAGGGAACACTCGTCTACGCGGGCGGTGACGACGTGCTGGCCGTCGTGCCCGCGACGTGTGCGCTTGAATGTGCGAAAGCGTTGCGCGGCAAGTTCAGCGAAATCGTCGGAACGGACATGACCGCCTCGTCGGGCGTTGCCATCGGACACGTCAAGGAGCCGTTTCAGGATCTCGTCAAGGCCGCGCAGACGGCCGAACACCGTGCCAAGAACGCCTATGGCCGAAACGCCGTTGCCGTCACGGCGCTCAAGCGTTCGGGCGAAACACAGGAATGGGGTTTCCTGTGGAACAAGGATTTGGAAAAGACGGTCGCCGTTGCGTTGTTCAAGAAGATCCGCGAATTGACGGCAGACGCGAAAGCCCGGACGGCTGATCGCAACGCATCCGTTGCATCGCTGTCCGGTCGATTTCCTTACAAGCTTGCGGCATTGTTTCGTCCCTATGCGCTGACGAAATGCGTGGACGACGCGGCGCTGAAAGAGCAGTCCAAGGAGAAGGAAAAGGCGGATGCCATGGTCACGATGAGGGATGTCGTCTGGGCGGAATTCAATCACGCCTGGGAGCAGTCGCGTGGCAACAGCGGTCTTTCCGTTCCACCTGAAGTGGAAGCGTATTTGGATGAGACGTTCGGAAAAAGGACATCCGAGGGTTCGCCCAAGGAGGAGACGCCCAAAGGACGCCCTGAAGATTTTCTGAACCTGTTTCTGTGCGAGACGTTCATCGACCGTCCGAGAGAGGAGAGAGACTGACATATGAGCTTGAAGAAATACACGCTGACGCCGCGCGATCTGCTGTTCTTCCGAGACGGACGTCCAATCGACCGCGTGAAGGACGACAAAAGCGACATCGCCGTCGTGGGGTATGGCGCGAATTGGCCGCGTCCCGACCATCTGTACAACGCCGTCATGCACGCATTGCTGGAAGACCGTATGGCGGGCAAGAAGGCGTTTGGGAAGTTCCCCGATTTGAAGGTGTCGGGCCCGTTCCCCTGCAAGGGCGATGGATACAAGGACGATGGGCTCTATTTGCCGCGTCCGCTCGACTGGAAGATGCACGTCGAGAAATTCGCGGACACGGATCTGAACGAATGCGGGTTTGCGCATCCGTCGGACGACGGTACGCTGTATGGATTCCTTGACGACAAGGAAGGCAAGAAGGTCTATCCCGCCTGGATTCCGTACGCCGCGTACAAGGCCTACCTTGCCGCGAAGACGCGGGGTGAACGCGATGCCCTGCCGTGGGATTGCGACGGAACGTCTAGCACGCAGCCCCGTCCGCAGCTGTTCAATGCGGAAATCCGCATGGGGACAACGCTCGATCCGAAGACGGGTGCTTCTGCCCGAACAGAAGGCGTGGCGAGTGGCCAGTACCGGGCTGAGTATCTGCGCCTTGTGTCGGGCGTTTCCCTAATGTGTGAAATCGACACGGGTGCGGCGGGTAAGTCTGTTCCATCTGATTTCATTATGGGCGGGCAAGGCGGCATCGTCCATGTTGTCGACTCGACGGAGGGTTCGTGGTTGGAAGATCTTTTCCCGCGCCCGTCCATTCCGGACGGCGACGGGCCGTTCTTCGTGCGCTGGACGCTTTTGGCTCCCGCTTATTTTGCGAATACCGGCTGGTTGCCGGGATGGTGTCGGGACACACGCAAGACGGCCGACCGCCGGCCCGACGGCGACGTGATGCTGAAAGGCGAAGATGGCGTTTACCTGTGCGAGAAGGGCGTTCGCCTCGTCGGTGCCTGTACGGGCAAGCCGATTGTGTTTTCGGGATGGGACGGACGGGATGGCGTCAAGCCGACGCGCCTGGCCGTGCCGGCGGGCAGCGTGTACCTGTTCCGTTGCCCCGATCGGATGGCGGCGACGGGGCTGGTCGCGAAACTTCATCTCACTCGGCAGTCGGACTTCGGTTCGCAGGGGTTCGGCATGGGCGTGTGCTCATTTGTGTCGGTGGAATAGCAGGTAAACGAGACTTGGGAACACTTTAACAGACATTCGAAAGGAACAATCAAATGACAACGAAACTCTTGACCATCTTCACCCGTACGCCGCTTCACGTGGGCTGCGGCTCGTCCGTCGGCGCGGTCGACCAGCCCGTCGTGCGCGAACGCCACACCGGCTTCCCCGTCATCCCCGGCAGCGCCATCAAGGGCGTATTGGCCGATTTGTGGAATGAAACCGTGGTCGATGCCACGAACGTCAATGGACAGGAGACGAAGATTGTCCGTTCGCAGGAAGGCCGAGTCCTCTTCGGAAACGACGACACGAAGAATCCATCGGCGGGCAAATTGCTCGTTGGGGAAGGAAAACTCCTTGCGTTTCCTGTCCGTTCGGCAAAAGGCGCGTTTGCGTGGCTGACGTGTCCGTGCGCCCTCAACCGCTTCAAGCGCGATACGGACGCGGCGTTTGCCGAGCCGTCATTCACGGATGCGACTTCTGCCGTCGTTGGGGCTGAAAGCCGTCTCTGCTTCACGGACAAGAGCAAAGTCATTTTCGAGGAGTATCCGCTGGCGGTCTCTTTGACGTTGGATGCCGCGCTTGTCGATGCGTTCAAGAATCTCTCGGACGATCCCGTGTGGCAGGATGAAATCGCTACGCATCTCGCCGTCGTATCCGACGAACTCTTTCAGTACTTTGCCGAGAACGCCTGTGAAATCGCACAGCACAACCGAATCGACGATGAAACGGGCGTTGTCGCGAATGGTGCGCTTTTCAGCCAGGAGAACGTGCCGAGCGAAACGCTCTTCTACAGTGTGATGAATGCGCAGGAGGCCGATCCGCTTGCGAAACTGGAAAGCAAACTCGGTAAAGAGAAGAATCTTCTCCAGATCGGTGCAGACATCACAACGGGCCTTGGTTGGTGCACGGTCGCGCTGAAGGAGGTGAAGTGATGGGAAACGGCACGATTAAGGTCTCGAACGGAAACTCCATGCTTCGCAATCTCGAACAGCTCCGCGCTCAGCACGCATACGCATGGCGTGATACGATCGGCACTGGCAAGGAGGGTGGACGCGCTGTTGCGAAGAAAGTACCGGCGATGATCATCTCCAACGGCTTTCTTGGCGCGCTTGCATTCGCGATTGAAGATAACGGCGGACCACTGACGGTCTTCAAGGCCATCATCGACTATCTACATGAGGCGAACGTCGATTGTGGCATTGCCGCCAAAGATCCGGAGGCGTTTATGGACGCGCTTTGCGCGGCGGATGCGGATACGCTTCGTGCAATCACGTCTGAGGCAATGGCGTACCTGAATTATCTGCGGCGGTTTGCGAAACCCGGAAAGGACGAGGCCCATGACGGCGACAGCAAATAGTCGGCCGCGATTGACGGCCTTGGATGAGGTGCGCGATCTGCTGGGCGGAGACAACTTCCCGAAATGCGAATCGCGGTCTCTGCGCCTTGAGAAGTTCGTCAGTATTGGCGGGAACACCAAGAAAGCGGTGATAGATGCGGTCGTGGTTTGTCCGTCAGAGTCCGCGCGTCCGATGCCGTTGCCAGCGGGGGCTGTTCAGTTCCCGTCCCGTCTGAAGAGCCGTCTCATCGTAAACCAGGCGGGCGGCATTCTGGAAAACGCGGGCCTGTGCCTTCATCCGCATTTTGGGTATCCGTATATTCCTGGCAGTGCCGTAAAAGGCGTCGCCCGCCATGCGGCGTGGTGCGAGTGGCATGATGAAGCCGATCCTGAGAAGAAAGACGACATCGCCCGTCGTATCGCACGTGTCTTCGGTTCTCCGACGGAGGACAGGGGGCTTGATGAGTACTTGAAGAAACTTGAGGGCGGCGAGAAACGCTTTGGCGGGTGCGTGTCGTTCTTTGCGGCGGAACCGGAGGATGGTAAGGCCTCGCTCGTCACGGACATCGTGAATTGCCACCATCCGAAATACTACGCCAGATTACAGCCCGACGCAACGGACGATGAGGCTCCGAACCCACAGTTTTTCCTGGCAGTTGAGTCGGGCGCGACGTTTGTGTTCACCATCGCTCCAATCCGTTGTGCGAATGTGGGCGCATCTTCAACTGAAAAGGCGTGTCTTGACGATGCGAAAAATTGGCTCAAGAAGGCTGTGTCTGAAAACGGCATCGGTGCCAAAACCTCGGCTGGCTATGGTTGGTTCGCTGTCGGGGCGGAAGCGGACGAAAACAATTGGCGCGAAAAACGCGAGAGGCAGAAATGTGTCGAAATCGAGAAACGGCAAAAAAAGGCTGAACAGGAGAAATTGCACCTTCAGGTCATGTCCCTGGCGGACATGGATGAAAAATCTTCCGAATTCGTCGCGCTTCTCCGTACACTCGAAAAGCACGTTGATGACATGACGGAACAAGACAAGGCCGAACTCAATCGCCAAAAGAAACGCGAGCCGCAACTGTCGCCTGAAGAAAACGTCCGCCGCGAGTGGGAAGGCAAGCCGGACACCCAGTGCGCAATGGGGCGGTTGATTCGCGATTTTCCGAAACTGGACGAGGCTATGAAAGCAGCGGTCGTGTTCGTTCTGCGAACGCATTCGCTTTGGCAGTATCTGCGCACGGGAAATTTCACGGACATCAAGAAGAAGCATCTATCCGATGTTCGCAAGGGCGTGGAGGCGATTCGCGTGTTCGCCAAGACCACGCCGGAAGGGAAGATGAAATGACGAAGACGTACAATCTTGAATTTATCACGCCTGCGTTTCTGACGGGCGCGGATCAGAGCCGTGCCGAATTGCGGGCGGCGTCTGTGCGCGGCGCTTTGCGTTGGTGGTTTCGCGTTCTTGGCGGTACGCGGGAAGAGGAGGTGAATGTCTTCGGCGGTGTTCAAGGGGGCGCGAGGAAGAGCAAGGTCGTCGTACGGACGGAGATGGAGAAGCTCGTGCAGAAGCGATTTGATGCGCCAAGGCCACTTTCGGATCTCGGCTACCTTTACTACTTCGCGACGGTTTCGGGGGAGCGAAAAGGCATTCGAATAGAACCGAACGCCTACTTTGCGGAGGGAACGCAATTCGCGATCCACGTTTCCGAAAGCGGACGTGACGCCGACTTGTCCGCGAAATTTTGGCAAGCCGTTGAGTGTTTCACGCGACTCGGCACGTTGGGGCTGCGTTCAACGCGGGGCTGTGGAGCGTTTGCCGAAAGGTCGCCGAACGGAACGAAAGCCGAATTCGTTGAATGGGCGAATGCGTTTCCGCAGAAGGACGGGAAGGTTGTGCTGATTTCCGACGAGGTGTTCACTTCCGCCCAAAAGGCGCAGAAGGCGTTGGGGGGCTATCTGCGGCAGTTTCGCCGTGACAACCATTTGAGCGGCAAGCGAGAGACGGCGGTTGGGTATTCGCTGGGCAGCAAGCGCATGGCCTCAGCCTTGAAGTTGCGCCCGGTTAAGGTAAAGGAAGGGTATCTTGCCGTTGTCTTCTATTCGGACGTGGCCTGCACGTGTGCAAGTGTAGAGCATTTGATAACTTGATTTCCATGCACCTTCGCTTCGCACATCACGGCTGGCAGTTCTTCTTCCTCACGATTTGCGTGGAGGGGCGGCGGGCCGTGTTGTCACGATTGGTGGAGGGCGCGAAGCGGCCGGAACTGACGCGGGCGGGCGAATGCGTGAAAGCACTTTGGCTTGCCATTCACGGGTTGAACCCGGCGTTGACGGCGGGCGAGTTCATCATCATGCCCGATCACGTGCATCTTCTGCTCATCGTCAACTACGATCGCGATCCCGCCTTCAAGCCACTGGTGTTTCTGCATTGGTTCATGGAGGAAAGCGCGCGTATGATCGCTGCGGCGGGCGCGGCGACGGACGGGGGCTTCGCCCCCGAACCCCTCTTGCCCACGGCCATTCGCAGCACCTATCGCCCGCCGCCCCCTTCGGCCGCTCCCATGTCCGGTCGTGGCCTATGCGCCGCGCCATCCGCCATGCCCACCCGTGGCCCAAGCACCGTGCCCATAAGCGGGGGTTCGGGGGCGCAGCCC
>CAZTHR010000095.1:0-8386 GCA_964613265.1 uncultured Lentisphaeraceae bacterium
AACCATTCATGAGCCGTTTTGCCGATTTGACGAAGTCGTTTCGTACGCCGTGGCTTGTCGCCACGGCGGCGGCTCTTTGTCTGTCCATCGCCGCCGTCTGGTGGGGAGGGTTGAACCAGGACGAGGGCTGGTATCTCTACGCGGCCCAGATGGTTCACGCCGGCAAGTTGCCCTATCGTGATTTCTTTTACACGCAGGGGCCGACGATGCCGTTCGTCTACTCGGCCCTGTCGCCGATTTGGGCGACGCCGGGTTCGCCGTTGCATGGTCTTCTGGGCGGTCGCGTCCTCACGCTGCTTTTCGGTTTTGCCGCCACGGCTTGTGCCGTCGCGTTGGCGCGGCGGCTCGTGCCGGCCGACCGACGGCCGCTGGCCGGGTTCGCCGTTTTCGCGCTGCTGGCCTGCAACCTCTACCATCTCTACTTCACGGCGATTCCCAAAACCTATGCGTTGGGCAGTCTGTTCGTTCTTGCGGGCTTTCTGCTCGTGACGGCCGGTTTGCAGACTTCCGCCCGTGTCCGTTCGGCGTTTCTCCTTGCGGCGGGCGGTCTGTCGCTTGCGTTCGCTACGGGGACGCGCATTTCGCTTCTGCTGATCCTGCCCGTCGTCGGCGGGACGCTGCTCCTTTGTTTTCGTGCGTTTCGTTGGTCGTTCCTTTGGTTCGGTCTGGGCGCGATGGCGGGACTTTTCCTGACCTACGGCCTTTTTGCGCTCGATCCGGCGTCCTTGCAGACGTTGCTGGCGGCGCAACGCTACCATGCGGCGCGTGGTGGTTTTGATCCGTTCTTCGCGGTCGGCAGTGTGAGCCGTTGGGCGCGAGGGTACGCGGCGTTGGGCATTGTCCTTTTCGCGGCGGCGGCGTTCGGCCGCCGGGCGTCGGACGCGGATTCGGCCGCGACGCCCCTTGACGCCGTGTCGCGCACGGTGTTGTGGATGTTGGGGCTTGGGTTTGCGGCGGTGTTCGTGTTGCAGATGAGTGCGCCGTTCCCCTACGACGACTATCAAGTGCCGCTCATGGGAATGCTGACGGTGCTGATCGTCGTCTGGTTCGCCCGTACGGGATCGGCCGCCGCGTCCCTTCCTCGCGCGTGGTTCGTCTTTCTCGCCACGGGGTTGGTTTCATTCACCTCGCCGTTACTCCAGGAATGGGCCACCTATCCGCAGGATCGGTTCTGGAGCCGCACGAAGGAGATGACGGAACTGGCCAAACTCCGTGCCACGGCTCGTCGGTTGAACGTACTCGATCCGGGCGGGACGACGTTGCTGACGCAAGATCTCTACCTTGCCGTCGAGGCGGGGCGGACGGTGCCCGCCGGGTTGGAAATGGGACCGTTCAGCTATTTCCCCGACGTGTCCACGGCGGATGCCACGGCCGTACACGTCCTCAACCGCGCACGGCTGGAGGCGTTGTTCCGCGACGCGCCCTGCACGGCGGCGGCCGTCAGTGGCTATGGCTTTGCGATTGCCGCGCCGTCCTGTCGTGAGACGCCCCGTGCGGAACAGGCAGCCTGTCGCGCCCGTCTGGCTGAGACGTACGATTGCGTCGAAACGGTCGAGTGCTTCGGGCAGAACGCGACTCCGCTTTCCATTTACGTACGAAAGAAGGAGAGGGATTGACATGGCGACGCAGCATGGTCTGCCCGGCGAGTGGGCGAAAGTGAAGGGGACGGTGTTTTCCCTGTGGCCTGTGTTCATCTGTTTCGCGCTGGTGGGCGCATTTGCCACGGCGTGTGTGATCGGCACGTCCATCCTCTTGTTCGGCGGGCTTCTGCTGGCCACGGTCGTGTTGACGCTCGTGCTGATGCGGCGGGGAATCGGGCGCGTCGAATCCTACTTCAAGGGTGCGCGTGGCGAGGAACAGGTGGCCGCACATCTGGCGTTGCTGCCGGACGCCTATCACGTGTTCCACGATTTCGAGGCCGGGGCGTTCCATGTGGATCACGTGGTCGTCGGGCCGACGGGCGTCTATTCGGTGGAGACGAAGAACTGGCGCGGTCACGTGACAATCCAGGATGGGCTGCTGGCCGTGGACGGACACTTGCCGAGCCGTTCGCCGCTCGCCCAGGCCACCGCCGAGGCGAAGGCCGTTCGTGCGCGGATTAAGAACGCGGGTGATCCCGCCGTCACGCCGGTCGTCTGCTTTGCGTCCAACACCTACTCGGCCGTTCAGGATGTCGTGGAGAACGTGTCCGTTCTGAATCTCAAAGGCCTGTGCGACTGGGTGATGTCCCGGCCCGTGGTCTTCGCGCCGGACGAGTTGACGCGCCTGGTGCAATTGATGGAGACGAGTTTATGAAGATCGAAAGAAAAAGTTTGTCCGGCATCGCGTTGCTGGCGTTCTGCCTGGCTACGTTCGGCGTGTGCCGTGGGGAGGCCGAGCCGGCGGCGGCCGTACTTGTGCCGCAGCCCTACTACGGGCAGGTTGCCCAGCGGGCGGGGAACATGGTCGAGAAGTACCACATCCTCAACCATCCGCTGAACAACGAAATCTCTCAGCGGGCGTGGACGAACCTCGTCACGATGTACGACTACGGCCATGACGTCTTCTTGAAATCGGATCTCGATGCCTTCGCGGCGATGGAAACGCGGATTGACGACGCGTTGCGGCAGGGGAAGGTCGCATTCGGTTATGACGTCCAGCGTGTGTTCGTACAGCGTTTGGAGGAATGCGTGGCGTTCGCGACGAATTTCCTGTTGAAGGGCGAAATCGATTTCTCCGTTTCGGAGAACTACACCTTCAAGCGCGACAAGGAACCGTGGCCGGAGACGGCCGAGGCGCGGCAGGAACTCTGGCGCAAGCGTCTGAAGAACGAACTGCTCGCCCAGCAGCTCGGTCGCGAACTCGACGCGGAGGAGGAAAAGGCGGGCAAGAAACCCGCGCGGACGAAAAAAGCGGCGACGAATGGCGTAGACAAGGCGTCGGCGGACGCCAAGCCGGAACCCACGCCCGTCGAAAATCTCGTCAATCGCTACAAACACTACTTGACGATGTCGCGGACGGAGATTGACGAAGAGACCGTCTTTCAACGTTATCTTTCGGCGGTCATGATGGCCTACGACCCGCATTCGGACTACATGGCGCCGATGCGCAAAGAGGATTTCGACATGGACATGAGCCTGTCCCTCTGCGGCGTGGGTGCCGTCTTGTCCGTCTCCTTCGACGACGGTGCGCTTGAAATCAAGGAAGTGATGAAGGGCGGCCCGGTGGATCGCGAGGGCAGCATCAAGGCCGGCGACAAGATCGTCGGCGTCGGTCAGGGCGACAACGCCGTCGAAGACATCACGTGGAAGCCGATGCGCAAGACGATCCGCAAAATTCGCGGCAAGAAGGATACGAAAGTCGTCCTCGAAGTGACCGACAAGAACGGCGAGAAGCGCCGTCGTGTGCCGTTGATTCGCGACGAGATCAAGTTGGAGGATCAAGCCGCCACGGGGCGCGTGGAGACGGTTGTTCTGAACGGCGTGACGAATCGCTTCGGCTACGTGAAACTGCCGGGGTTCTACGGAACGATGGACAAGAAGCCGGGCGATGAGGGCTATCGTTCGTGTTCGTGGGACGTGGCGCAGTGGATCGGCACGTTCAATACGCAGGACACGGACGGCATGGTGCTCGACTTGCGCGGCAACGGCGGCGGGTCGCTGCCCGAAGCCGTGCTGCTCACGCAGCTTTTCGTCCCGAAGTCGCCCGTCGTCCAGATCGGTGACCGGCGCGGCATCGGTATCATCCCGACGTTCGATGAGCAGCCGACGCTCGCCTACCGTAAACCGCTCGTCGTGCTGATTGACCGCTTTTCGGCATCGGCCTCCGAAATCGTCGCCGGCGCGTTGCAGGACACGGGCCGCGCCGTCGTCGTGGGCGATTCGCAGTCCCACGGCAAGGGCACGGTACAGACCGTCATGCGCGTGGGGCGTGAAGAGTTCGGGTCGATGAAAATCACAACGGCTCGTTTCTACCGCATCAATGGCTCTTCCACGCAGGTGAAGGGCGTGGCGAGCGACATCGTCGTGCCCAGCCTCCTCGACGGGCGCATGGACATCGGCGAACGGAAACTCCCGTATGCGTTGCCGTGGACGTCCATCCAACCGGCGGACTACGGCGCGGTCTGGAACATGACCGACCTCGTACCGCGTTTGCGCGACCGCGCCCAGGCGCGTCTGGCGCAGAATCCGGCGTACACGCGCCGTCTCCAGCTCGTTTCGTTCTTTACGGCGTATTCCGACCGCAAGGAGGTTCCGCTGGAACGTGCGGCGCGTCTGGCGCTCATGCGTGCCGACCGGGCGATTCTGGACGAAGCCGACGAGACGGAGGATTTGATGGACGACGACGAGGACGCGGAAAACGTCGTCAACAAGAAGAAGAAAAAAGATCCCAAGAAGGATCTCGTGCTCAATGAAGGTTTCAACGTGCTGGCCGATGTCGTCGCGCTGACGCGCGGCGGCGAAGTGCCGGTTCCGGTGCAACAGGAACGGCGCATTCCCGCATGGCTGCGCGCATTGAGGGGGCGGGGCGAATGAACCGCGTACATTTCGTGAAGATGCACGGGGCTGGCAACGACTTCGTGCTGATCGACGACCGCACGGGGACATTTCCCGCTCACGACCACATTCGCCTTGCGGCGTTGGCCGCGTCCCGCACGGGCATTGGCTGCGAGGGTGTGATTCTTGTGCAGAATTCCACGCAGGCCGATTTTCGCATGGTCTTCTTCAATCCGGACGGAACGGAGGCCGATCTCTGCGGGAACGGTTCGCGTTGCGTGGCCGTCTTCGCCCATGCCATCGGCGCGGTCAAAACAGCGTCGATGACGTTCGAGACGCGGGCGGGGCTGGTCGATGCCGAACTGCTCGATTCGGGCTTGGTGAAGCTCTGGATGCCCGAGCCGAAAGACCGCCGCTACAACCTGCGCGTCGGCGACGTGAACGGCGATTTCGTCGTCACGGGTGTGCCGCATTTCGTTGTGCCGTGCGATGCCGTGGCGTCCGTCGACGTCGTGGGCAAGGGGCGTGAATTGCGCCTGTCGGAGACGTTCGCGCCGGAAGGGACGAATGTCGATTTCGTCCAGTTCATCCCGCCGAACAAGGCGGTCATGCGGACGTACGAGCGGGGCGTGGAGATGGAAAGCGGCGCCTGCGGGACGGGGGCGCTTGCGACGGCGGTCGTCGGCGTGGAGACGAAAGGCATGTCCCTCCCGATGCACATCCGTACATCGCACGGATTCGTCTTGACGGTCGATGGCGACTGGCGGCGCGCGAAGTCGACGGGCATCACGCTCGTCGGGCCGGTGCGGAAAGTTTTTGAAGGCGACATCGATCTCGATGCGCTGGACGTGTCAAACGAGATGGAATAGAAGAAGAGAAGAGGAACGAGAAATGGCGGAATTGATTGTTGCGCTGGATGTGCAGAGCCGGGCCGAGGCGGTTGAGAAGGTGAAGCTTATCGGCGACCCCGTGGGGTTCTACAAAATCGGCCTTGAACTGTTTACGGCGGAAGGCCCAGACGTGGTGAAGGCCGTGAAGGATCTTGGCAAGCGCGTCTTCCTCGACCTCAAATTTCACGACATCCCGCGTACGGTCGAACGCGCCGTGCGCAGTGCCGGGCATCTCGGCGTCGATCTGCTGACCATCCATTCCGTCGGCGGCAAGGCGATGATCCGGGCCGCCGACGACGCGGCGGCCGAGTTCGGCGCGACCGCGCCGAAGATCCTCGCCGTGACGGTGCTCACGTCGCTCGATCAGACGGATTTGGCGGACGTTGGCATTGTCGGGCGGACCCCCGCCGAGCAGGTCGCCGCGATGGCGGCGTTCGCGACGGCCAACGGTGCGAACGGGCTTGTGTGCAGCCCGAAGGAAGTCGGCGCGTTGTCCCGCGCCCTGCCGGCGGGAACGCTGTTCGTTACGCCGGGCGTGCGTCCGGCCGGGGCGGCGGTGGGCGACCAGAAGCGCGTCGCCACGCCGGCGGACGCCGTGCGCGACGGCGCGACGCATCTCGTCGTCGGGCGGCCGATTCTCGCGGCGGACGATCCGTTCGCGGCCGCGCAGGCCATTCGCGCCGAAATGGAACGGGTCTGAGCGGCGAGGCGTCCGTGGTCGTCGATTTCCATACGCACAACTTCCCCGATGCGCTGGCGGCGCGCGCCCTGGCGTCCATGACGCAGAGATTGCAGGGACGCGCCATTCCCGTGGGCGACGGAACCGTCGCCTGTCAGTTGGCCGCGATGGCGGCGGCTGGAATTGATCGGAGCGTCGTCTGCCCGATTGCGACGCGCCCGCAGCAGTTTGCGCCGATTCTCGCCCGTTCGCGAGCCGTGGCGCAAGGTGCGGAAGGCGAGGAGGCCGCACGGCGGCTGACGTTCCTTGCCTCTGTTCATCCGCAGGATCCGGATTTTGCCGCGCACGTCGCGGAAATCGCGGCCGCCGGTATCCGAGGTGTCGTCTTCCATCCATACTTCCAGGGCTTCCGCCTCGACGACCCGACCATTGCCCCGCTCTTCGCGACCGTTCGTGATGCGGGGCTTTTTGCCATTTGCCACTGCGGGGGCGACACGGGCTTCCTCGACGCGCCGATGTTGTGCGGCCCTGGCGAGATCGCGGCGCTTCTCGACGCCGTGCCGGGACTGTCGTTCGTCGCCTGCCATCTGGGTGGCGTGAACCGCAATCCGGCGGGAAGCGTCGACCGCCTGCTTCCCTACGAGACGTGCTTCATCGACACCGCGCGTCTCGTGGAGGACGACGCGAATCCGGAGGCGGAGCGCATCTGCCGGGCGTTCCCGGCGGACAGGATTCTGTTCGGGACCGACTACTTCTGGCGCGAACAGGCGCGGTTGAAGGTCTGGGTCGAGTCGTGCCGGCCCGATCCGGCAGACCGAGAGAGGATTTTCCACTTGAACGCCGAACGTCTGCTGGGCCTCTCGTCCGCGCGGACGACGGTTCAATGATGTTTGACGGCATATAAAGTTTCACTGAAATAAAGAAGGACAAGACAAGATGGGCGGCTTTTGTGGCGTGATTTCAAAAGAGGACTGCGTTGCGGAACTCTTTTTCGGAACGGACTACCATTCGCATTTGGGCACACATCGCGGCGGCATGGCGGTTCTGGCGGACGGACGCTTCCAGCGCGCGATCCACAACATCCAGAACGCGCCGTTCCGTACGAAGTTCGAGAGCGACTATTCCAAGTTCCACGGGCGCGTCGGTCTGGGTGTCATCTCCGACACGGATCCGCAGCCGCTCATCGTGGCGTCGCGTCTGGGCACGTACGCGCTCGTGACGGTCGGTCTCATCTGCAACCTTGAGGCGCTCATGCAGGAGATGTATGAGTCGCGTCAGATGCAGTTCCAGTACTCGACGTCTTCGGGCGTCGTCAGCCCCACCGCCGTCATCGCCGCGCTGATCGATTCGCAGGACGATCTTGTCGCCGGCGTCAAGTACGTCCAGGAGAAGATCGACGGCAGTTGCTCGCTCATGATTCTCACGGAGGACGGACGTTTCTTCGCCGCCCGCGACAAGTACGGACGCACACCGATCATCTTCGGCCGTCGTAACGGTGCGCTCATGGCCGTTCAGGAATCGTGCGCGTTTCCGAACCTCGGCTACGAGCACTTGCGCGATCTCGGCCCTGGCGAGATGGTCGAGGCCACGCCGGATGGGCTTGTCACGCTTATCGAACCGCGCGAGGAAATGGCGGTGTGCTCGTTCCTGTGGGTCTACTACGGCTATCCCGCCTCTACATACGAGGGGCGTAACGTCGAAATGGCCCGCTATCGTTGCGGCGGGTATCTGGCGCGCCGCAATCCCGTCGAGGCCGATTCGGTCGGCGGCGTTCCGGACAGCGGTACGTCCCACGCGCTCGGCTATGCGCATGAGGCCGGTTTCAAGTACGCCCGTCCGTTTGTCAAGTACACGCCTACGTGGGCGCGGTCGTTCATGCCGAGCGACCAGAGCCAGCGCAACAAGATTGCGCAGATGAAGCTCATTCCGATTCCCGAACTCGTGAAGGACAGGCGGCTTGTTATCTGCGACGACTCGATCGTGCGTGGAACGCAGCTTGGGCAGCAGGCGCGGCGGCTCTACGAGGCCGGCGCGAAGGAGGCGCACATGCGGATCGCTTGTCCGCCGCTTCTCTACGGATGCAAGTTCCTGAACTTCTCGCGGTCCAAGTCCATCTACGACCTCATCACGCGCCGCTACATTCGTGAGCGTGAAGGCGAGAACGCGGACGTCACGAAGTACCTCGACCACGACTCCGAGGAATACAAGGGCATGGTCGAATACATCAGGAAGAACCTGAACCTGACGACGCTGGCGTTCCAGCGCCTCGACGACCTCGTCGCGGCGATCGGACTTCCGAAGGAGAGGCTTTGCACGTACTGTTTCGACGGGCGCGACCCGTC
>CAZTHR010000096.1:0-8311 GCA_964613265.1 uncultured Lentisphaeraceae bacterium
AGATTTCTCAACACAAACAGGAATACGCATGAAAAAGACCTTCCTTGCGCTCGTTGCCGTCTGCGCCGCCGCTGTGCTGGCGGACGTCGCGCCCTCGGCTGCCCTCCCCCTGCCTGAACATCCGCGTCCCGACTGGGAACGAACCCAGTGGCTGAATCTGAACGGGACTTGGAAATTCGCGTTCGACAAAAATGATCGCGGCGTAAAAGAAAAGTGGTTCGATGCGGCGGATACGACGTTCGACCGACAGATCCTCGTCCCGTTCCCGTGGGGCAGCCGGCTCTCCGGCGTGAAGGACGAGGCGGATATCGGTTGGTATCGTCGCGATGTCGTCGTTCCCGAAGCGTGGAAGGGCAAGCGCGTCTTTCTCGTCATCGGTGCATCCGACCATGACACGACGTGTTGGTTCGCGGGGCGTCGTCTCGGCGGCCATTCGGGTGGCTACCTGCCGTTCGAGTTTGAGTTGACCGACCACGTGACATGGGGGCAGTCGCAGAAATTGACGCTCCGCGCCTGGGACGCGCCCGGTACCTTGGCGCATCACGACTGGCGGCTCTTCGGCAAGCAGGGCTACGGCAACGCACGTGGCATCTGGCAGACCGTCTACCTTGAAGCGCGTGGCAGCGAGTTCTTGGACACCGTTCACTTCACGCCCGACATTGCCGCCGGGACGGTGACGGCCGCCGTCAAACTCGGCGCCCCGGCGAAGAAGCCGCTCGCGTTTGAACTCCGTTTCAAAAAAGAGGATCGCGCCGAACCCGCCGTTGCGCGAATCGCCCCCGGACAGATGGCCGCAAAGGTCGTCGTGCCGCTTGCGGACGTCAAATTGTGGGATCTCGACACGCCCTACCTCTACGAGGTCACGGCCGCGCTGACGGGCGCGGAAACGTCCGATGAAGTGCGGACGTATTTCGGGATGCGCAAGGTTTCCGTCGGCAAGATGCCGGGGACGGGCCATCCCTACGTCACGCTCAACGACAAGCCGGTCTACCTCCAGTTGACGCTCGACCAGAGCTACCACCCGGACGGATTCTACACGTTCCCCACGGATGCGTTCATGAAGAACGAAATCCTCATTTCCAAAAAACTCGCCCTCACCGGCAACCGCGTCCACATCAAGGTCGAAATTCCCCGTAAACTCTACTGGGCGGATAAACTCGGTCTGCTTATCATGGCCGATGTGCCGTGCGCCTGGGGGCCCGCTTCCGAAGAAATGTTCCGCGAACACTGGTTCTGCTTCGAGGACATGGTGAAGCGCGACTACAACCATCCCTCCATCTTCTCGTGGGTGCTGTTCAACGAAACGTGGGGCCTGTTCGCCGACGGCGAAAACTGGGGGCGGGATCCGGCGAAGCGCTACGTGCCTTGGGTTCAGCGGCGCGTGGCGGATGCCTACGCGAAAGCCAAAGCGCTCGACCCGACGCGCCTTGTGGAGGACAACTCGCCCTGCCATCGCGATCACGTGGTCACCGACATCAACACCTGGCACGGCTATCGGCCGGGCTTCGATTGGGAACGGACGGTCACGTCGTACTGCAACGAGACGTTCCCCGGCTCGACGGGCAACTACATCGGCGGTTTCGTCCAGACCGGCGCGCCAATGTTCAACTCCGAATGCGGCAACGTGTGGGGCTATCAGGGATCGACGGGCGACATCGACTGGAGCTGGGACTATCACATGATGATCAACGCATTCCGTCGCCACTTGAAGTGCGGCGGCTGGCTCTACACCGAACACCACGACGTGATCAACGAGTGGAACGGCTACGTTCGCTTCGATCGCAGCGAGAAGTTCACGGGCATTGAAGAACTCTTCCCCGGCATGGCGCTCAAAGATCTTCACGCGGACGCCTATCTGCCGCTCGATGTGGAACTCTGCCGGACGTTCAAGCCGGGCGAGACGTGGACGATGCCTGTGGACGTGTCGTTGATTACGGACAAATACGCGGGGCGTCCGCTGGACGTTTCCTATGTCGTTCGCGCCTGGAATGCGCGGGGCGTCCTCTCTGAAACCGCCCCGGTGAAAGCGGCCACATTTACGGCCGCGTCGTGGCAGAACGGCCGCGTGGCCGACGTGTCCGTGAAACTGCCGACGGAAACGGCGTGTGGCACGGTCTGCTTTTCGTTGACGGACGGCGGTACGGTCGTGGCGCGGAACTTCGCCTGTTTCGTGACGCGCGGCGCGACGCCCGGCGTGTCCGTGGCGGCGAAAGCGTTTGCGCAGGCGGACTGGTCGCAGAAGCAGTGGCAGGCGATGGACGGCGCGAAGGCCAACGGTGCGGGCAAGGGCTCCTTCACGTATGTGTTCACGGGCGTGCCGACGGATCGAGCGGCGACGTTCCGCGCCGAAGTCTCCGCCAAGCGGCTGAACGCCAAGGATTCAAAGGACGTGGACAAGGGCGTGCGCGATCTCGACTGTATGCTCGGTGGTGGTTTCGCCGACCGCTCGAAGAACCCGAACAGCTATCCCATGACGAACGTGGAGAAATGGCCGTCGACGGTCAAAGTCTATGCGAATGGCGAACTTGTCCAGACGATGACGTTGCCGGACGATCCGGCCGACCATCGCGGCATCCTTTCGTGGTTCGCGCAGAAGCGGCCGACGCAGGGCGCCGCGACGCTCGACGAGGCGGGTTCCTACGGTTATCTGCTGGAGGCGTCCATCGCGCCGTCCGTCCTCGCGAAAAATCCGGGCAAGTTGACGATCCGTCTGGAAACCGAGCGAAACGGTCTGGCCGTCTACGGCGCCCATGCGGGGCGCTACCCGTTCGACCCGACGGTCGAGTCCCGTTAATTTACGAAACACAGGAGGACGCAAAATGGAATATTCAGTTGGCTTGGACATTGGCGGCACGAAGTGCGCGGTGTGCCTGGGGTCGGTGACGGACGCGGGCGTGGACATCAAGTACCGCGTCGAGTTTCCGACGGCGGGGAAGACGTGGCAGGAAGTGCTGGCCATCTACGTGGACAAAATTCAGGCGTTGACCGAGCAGTACACGATCAAGAACATCGGCATCTCCTGTGGCGGGCCGCTCGATTCAAAACGCGGGCTGATCCAGAGTCCGCCGAACCTGCCGGGTTGGGACGATGTGCCGATCGTCCAGTATTTCAAAGACCACTTCGACGTGCCAGTGAACATCCAGAACGACGCGAACGCCTGTGCGCTCGCGGAGGCGAAGTTCGGCGCGGGGAAAGGGGCGCGGAACGTCGTGTTCATGACGTTCGGCACGGGACTGGGCGCGGGGCTTGTGCTGGACGGAAAACTCTACTCCGGCACGAACGACAACGCGGGCGAAATCGGGCACATCCGCCTGGCGCCACGTGGGCCCAAGGGCTACAACAAGGATGGTAGCGCAGAAGGGTTCTGTTCGGGCGCGGGCATTGCACGTCTTGCGGGCATCCGCGCACGGGAGTACGAAGAGGAGTTTGCCGGTTCGGAAAGCGCCCGGCGTGCGCGGCGGGGCGAATTGACGACGAAGGATATTTTCGACTACGTACGGAAGGGCGATCCGTTCTGTACGCGCGTGTTCAAGGAGAGCGCGGCGCAGTTAGCGAATCTGCTGGCGCTTACAATCGACGTCCTCAATCCGGAAGTCATCGTTCTGGGCGGCGTGTTCATGCGCAATGTCGATCTCTTCCGGATGGAAATCGATCCGATTCTGGCGCGGGAGGCCCTGCCGGGCGCCCTGCGTGTCTGTCGGATTGCCGCAGCTGGCATTGGCGAGAACATCGGCGACTACGCCGCCCTCGCCGTCGCCAATATGTAAGTGAAGGGTTGGCGTACAGGAGACGAACATGAAAATGAAATGTTCTGTGTGGAAGAAACTCGTGGCGGGCCTTGTCCTGATTTGCGGCGGCGCGGCGTGTGCGGGCGAGACGTTGCTGGCCGTTGATTTCGGCACGGCGACACGGCGCGTGGATGCCGAGGGGAAGGGGGCGTTTCACGGCGTACTTCCGGCCGGCGTGAACGAGAATTTTGCGGGTTGGAGCGCCTGTCGGGCGACGTCCGAAGTCCGCGAGGAGAACGGCCGTCGTTTCCTTCGGATCGCCACGCAGCCCGGCGACGCGGGCGGGCAGTTCTGCATCAGCGGGTTCACGCCGAAGTTCCCCGGTTTCTTCCGCCTGAAAGTCCGTGCGCGGACGTCGGGCGGACGACCGCTTGAATTCGGCCTCCGTCTGAACGGCGCACCTTACACGTCCTATTCGAGCCATGCCGTCCGGTCGTCCACGTGGACGGACGCGGACTTCCTCTTCCAGGTGGCGGGTACGGCCGAAGGGTCGGTGGGGTTGTACTTCTACACGCCGGCGGGGGATTCGGACATCGTGTCCGTCGCACTCGAAACGGCGGCGGAGGCGGATTTGGTGGCGCAGATCCCGCGTCCGCCGAAAACGCAGACCGAGTACATCCGCAACACGCGCTTTCCGCTGGGGTTGCCGGCGGGATGGAACTTGGGGCGTGACTGCGTGGACGCGACGGCCGTGGCCGATACCGCCGAACCGGCCGCCGATGGTCTGCCCGTCTTGAAAGTCGTGTCGGACAATCCGTGGGAGCTTTGGTCCGAGCCGTTCCAGACGGCGTTCCCCGGTGCACCGCACACGGCGACGTTCCATTATCGTTCGCCCGTGCCCGTGCTCGTGGCGGTGCTAGACGATTCGGGCGCCTGGGCGGGCAGTCAGACGTTTCCTGCGAGTGTGACGGGCTGTACGGCGCGTCTCACTTTTCGCCCGCGCACGTTGACGCATTCGCTCGGGCTTCGTTTCTCCGCGCCGCACGGGCCGTTCCGGCTCGACCGTGTGCACGTTCGCCCCGAGGGCGTGGCCGCGTCCGCGCCGACGGCAGACCGGACGTGCGCGGTGGCTTTGGCGGTAGATGCGGGGGAAATCGCGGCGGAGACACGCATCCAGTTCGTGGATGAACGTGCGCAGGTGGCATGGCACGTGGACGGGGCGCCGACGGGCGCCGTGCTGCGGTTCGCCGTGTCCGACATCTACGGACGTACGCAGGCGTTGCCCGAGCGTCCGCTCGACGGGACGCCGCGTCAGCGAGGCGTCGTCGCCTACGATGTCTTCCCCGACAGCCGGACCCGTCCTTACGGACAGTTCCGCGTGGGCGCATGGGTTGAGCGGAACGGCGTCCGTCTGTCGCCGGAGGCGGAGGTGGTCGTCACGCGCCTGCCGCGTCCTGTCGCGGGCACGGGCGATGCGGCGGATTCGCCGTTCGGCGGGCATTTCAATCCGCTGGGCAGTGTGGTGAAAACGCTGAAAGCGGGCGGTGTGAACTGGGTGCGTCTGCACGACGCGGGCGAGAAGGTGTCGAACTGGTATGCACAGGAACCGGAGAAGGGGAAGTGGAATTTCCACGATGCCGAGGTGGCGTGCTATCGCCAAAACGGCATCAAGATCTTCGCGCAACTTGGCACGGCGCCGGCGTGGGCGACGCATTATGGCGATCTCGGTCGAAAGCACATGGGGTACTTTGAGAAGTACCTGCGGCCGACGAACGCCGTCGATTGGGTCAACTACGTGACGGCCTACGTGAAGCATCACGAGAAGAATATCGACGAGTATTTCGTCTGGAACGAACCGTGGGGAACTTGGTGGGCGAACGCGGCCGACATCACGTACTACGACGCGGCGAAGGCGGGCGCCGATTTCGCCGAACTGCAGCGGCTTGCCTACGCGGCCGTTAAGCGCGTGAATCCGGCCATTCGCGTGTGCGGGTTCAACACGACCTCCGGGACGACGGGCGAGAAATGGACGGCCGACGTGTTCGCGGCGGGCGGGTTCGACAGTTGCGATATCGTTGACTGGCACTACTACACGCCGAATCCGCGCGGCTTCCGAGACGACGCGAACATCTCGGATGCGCCGTTGCGGCCGATCCGCGCCGTGCATCCGAATCTCGCCGGCAAGCCCTTTTACATGAGCGAGGGGCAGGGGACGAGTTCAGGGTCGAGCGGCGTCGGCTGCCGGATGAGCGGCCTGTTGCGCAACGTGCCATGGCCGGCCGAGACGCCCGAGTTCTACACGAGCCTGGCGGATATGACGTGCCGCTACATCTTGAGTCTGCTGGCCGAGGGCAACCGCCGCGTCTTTCTCTATTCGTCGCACAGCTACACGTCGTTGGCGCGGCCGCCGAACTTCCTCGTGTTGCTGGGCGCGGACGGTTATGCGCATCCCGAACTCGTGGCTCACGCCGCACTGGCGCGGATGATTGAATCGAAGACGTTTGAGAGCCGGTTTGCGTTCGGCCGGGTCGGCGTGGCCTATTCGTTCGTCTGTCCGGGCGAGCGGGCGGTGGCGTATTCGGAACTGTCGCGGGACGAGATTCGGGATCTGCTGAAAAAGGGACCGGTGTTCGACCTCTACGGCAACCTCGTGCGGGAAGACACGATCGAGCCGGGGCGTCTCGTCTACACCGTCCATCAAATCACCGAATAAAGGAGTTCGCATGAGGATCGCAGGTGGCGACTGGCGCGGGCGGACATTGAAGGTGCCGGACGGTGACGCCGTGCGGCCGACGCAGGATCGTGTGCGCGAGGCCCTTTTCTCCATGATCCAATTCGAGTTGGCGGGCGTTTCGTTTCTCGACCTGTTCGCCGGATCCGGCGGCGTGGGGTTGGAGGCTCTTTCGCGTGGCGCCGCGTGCGCCACGTTCGTCGAACTCGCCCCACGTCACGTCGCCTGTCTGAAAGCCAACGTCGCGGCGCTGAAAGCCGAAACCCGCTGCCGCATCCAGACGGCGGACGTCTTTTCGTGGCTGGCCGCCTTGCCCGCCCGCGCGGCGGCGGCGGACGACGCATTCGGCATCGTCTACGCCGACCCGCCCTACGACTTGGGGCGCGAACGCGGGTTCGCGGCGATTTTGCAAACGTTGGCGGAAAAGAACGCCGTCAAACCGTCTGGGCTTTTCATTGCGGAGATGCGGGCCCATCAGACGCCGGACGAATCGCCGTTCTGGGAACTCTGCCGGGACCGGACGTATGGCCAGACCCGGCTGGCGATCTATCGTCGGGCGTGACGACTACTTGAGGATTTTCCACGTTCGGTACGGACTTTTTTACACGTTTCCACATTTGCGGAAAGTCATACCTCGTAAAAACTTCGTAATAACGAAATAAGCAATACCCACCCGCACGGATTTTTGGTATTATATGTAAATCATTCCCGCGTGTGTTGCGGAACGAAAAAAGGAGTAAACAGATGAAGATCAAATTCGGCGACGTCCAAGAGGTTATCACGACGCGCAAGGAATTTCCGCTCAAGAAGGCTCAGACGGTGCTCAAGGACATGACGGTCGCGGTGCTCGGCTACGGCATTCAGGGTCCGGGCCAGGCGCTTAATATGCGCGACAACGGCATCAACGTCATCGTGGGCCAGCGCAAGAGCAACAAGGCGAACAGCTCCTGGAAGCGCGCGATCAAGGATGGTTGGGTCGAGGGCAAGACGCTGTTCTCGCTGGAAGAGGCCGCCCAGAAGGGTGACATCGTGATGATGCTCGTGTCCGACGGCAGCGTTGGCGAAGTTTGGAAGAAGATTGAGCAGTTCGTCACGCCCGGTAAGTACCTCTATTTCTCGCATGGTTTCGGCTATGTCTACCGCAAGCTCACGGGCATCAACCCGGCCAAGGGCGTCGGTCTTGTGATGGTTGCGCCGAAGGGTTCGGGCACGTCCGTGCGCCGCAACTTCCTGTCGGGCGCGGGCATCAACAGCTCCTTCGCGTTCGAGCCGAACGGCATGAGCGCCAAGAAGGTGGAAGAAGTCACGAAGGCGATCGGCATTGCCGTCGGTTCCGGCTACCTCTTCCCGACCACGTTCGAGCATGAAGTGACGTCCGACCTCGTGGGCGAGCGCGGCATTCTGATGGGCGCTCTCGCGGGCGTGATGGAAGCGCAGTTCTACACCCTCCGCGCGAACGGCCACTCGCCGTCCGAGGCGTTCAACGAGACGTGCGAGGAACTCACGCAGTCCCTCATTCGCCTCGTGGACGAGAACGGCATGGACTGGATGTACAGCAATTGCTCGCAGACGGCTCAGCACGGTGCGCTCAAGTGGCGTCCGTTCTTCCGCAAGGCCACCGAACCCGTCTTCAAGAAGCTCTATGCGAGCGTCAAGTCGATGAAGGAAGCCAAGGAAGTGATTCGCGACACGGGCTGCGTCGACTACAAGGAGAAGATGGCCGCCAAGCTCAAGGACATGCGCGACAGCGAAATGTGGCGCGCGGGCGCCGCCGTCCGTTCGCTTCGTCCGCACGAAGCGGCGAAGGGCGACAAGTCGAGCGCCGGCTGGGGCGGGCGCAAGTCCATCTAAC
>CAZTHR010000097.1:0-8310 GCA_964613265.1 uncultured Lentisphaeraceae bacterium
CAGGGGGCAGTATACCACATTTGACGGTTAAAATCCATGCGCCCGTGAACACTGGACAATTTGAAACGACGTGGAAACAAAGGGACGAGAGGACGCTTAAAAAGCGAGACATCGGCAATCAATGTCTCCAAAATGTTTCTTGAAACCACATTTTAGAGGCAATAAAACTACAACTTTAGGTTTGCTTTTCCCCCATCCGATACGCTAAAATTCGTGGCATGACAACGCACACCATCTTCACGGCTCCCGTCACCGAACGCCACGTCCAGGCGTTGTGGTACGATCACGCCCTGCGCCCCGACGGGTTGGAAACGTCTTGCGGGCAACGTGTCCGCGTAATCGATCCCGGTGTCTGGAATCTGGAAGCCGGGCCTGACTTCCGAAATGCCGTAATTGAATATGGTCCTCCCGGCACACGCCTCTGCGGCGACGTGGAAATCCACATCCATCCGGCGGACTGGACGGCGCACGACCATGCGCACGACCCCGCGTACGCGCACGTTGTCGCCCATGTCACCTGGTATCCGGAGACGCCCGCAACGCGGCCAGCCCTCCCCGCGAACTGCCTCCGCATCTGTCTCGGTGACCGTCTCCGAGCCGATCCCGCGTTTTCGCCGGATGAAATCGACCTCGACGCCTATCCCTACGCCCGTCTCCCTACCACGCCGCGTCCGTGCGAAACGCGCTTCGCCACGCCGCCCGACCAGGCTCTGGCCGTCCTCCGTGCCGCCGGCCGCCGCCGGCTGACCTTGAAAACCCGCCGTTTCAAGACGCTCTTTCTTCGACGGCAAGACCGCCTCCAAGTCTTCTACGAAGAATTCCTCGGCGCATTCGGCTACAAGTACAACGCGCTTTCCTTCCGCGAATTGGCCCGTCTCTTTCCCTGGACGGAGCTACCGCACGGGTTCGAGGAAATCCGTAGCGCCCTCACGTGCGCGGCCGACATGGCCGTCGCGCAAACCGCCCCGTGGCGGCGGGCGAACGTACGCCCCGTCAATTCACCGCATCGGCGCATCGCGGCGGCCGCCGCCCTGTTTGCGGACGGTCTGCCCGCGCTGCTCGAACGTCTGACGGCGTGCGACCTCGCCGAACGCGCGGGACAGAAAGCGGCGTTGGCCGTTCTCGAAGCGTCGCGCCATCTCGGTCCGCATCGCGCCGCCGCCATCTTGGCGAACGTCCTCGTACCGTTCGCGCGGGCCGAAGAACGCCTCTCTGAAATTCCCGACTGGCTCTATCCCGAAGATGTTTGCGCCCCGATGCGTCTCACCGCGCACCGCCTGTTCGGGCGCGACCACAACCCTGCCCTTTACGCCGGCAACGGCCTCTACCTCCAAGGACTTCTCCAGATCCACAAGGACTTTTGCCTCGCCGTCCATCCGGACTGTTCAGTCTGTCCGCTTGTCCGCTGACGGACGCCCCTCGTTCTTTGACAATCCAAACAGCATCCCGCACATCAACAGCGTCGTCACGAGCGAACTGCCGCCATGGGACACGAGCGGCAGCGTAATGCCCGTCATCGGAACCGCATTCAACACGCCACCCACGTTGAGCGCCAACTGGACGGACAGGCTCGCCACGAGACCGACTGAAACGAACGCCTCCGTCCGCCTCCCCGCCGCCACCGCCCGCGCCGCCGACAGCAGTCCGCGCAGGAAAACGAACAGCCACGCCCCCAACAGGACGGCGCATCCAAACCAACCCAGTTCCTCGGCCAGCGCCGCATAGACGAAATCGCTGGAAACGATGGGTACGAGTTCCACCTCGCCCAACCCCCATCCGACGCCGCGCCACCCGCCCGCCACGACGGCCGTCAGACCCAAAAGCGTTTGCCAGCCCGCGCCCGTGACGTCCGCCAGCGGATCGCGCCACACGGCCAGGCGCGTCGCAAGATGACCAACTGGATGCAGGACGACAAGTCCCACGGCCGCCCCAAGGACACCGAATGCCGCCAGTCCCCAAAGCCACGACGCCAACCAGACCATGACCGCCGCCGTCAAGGCCAGCTGGGCCAGAAGTCCGAAATCCCGCACAAGCACGACGCCGCCCACAATCACGCCCATCAGGCCAACGTAGATCCACCGCTCACGCCGTGTCGGCCCCCGTGCCCACACGCCCGCCGAAAACAGGACGACGCAGAGTTTCACGAGTTCGGACGGGTTGATCCGCCCCGGCAGATAAAGGCCGCCCCGATAAGTTCGGCCGAAGAGCAGCAACGCCCCCAACAACAGCACGGCCCCGCCAGCCGCGACGTACACGCCGTGTCCGTTCAGCAGTCGTCCCAGACGCCCGCGTCCGCAGAATCCCGCCGCACCCGCGCCCAGTACAAGCCCCGTGACCAGAGGTCCCGCGCCAACGCCCAGCGCCGTACCCGCCATACGCGCCTGCACGAGCATCCCCGCGCCAAGCAACCCCACCAGAACAACCGCCAAACTCCAATCGCGTCTCACTGGAAACACCCCTGCCGTTCGGCCGCTTCGAGCACCTGCCGCGCCACGGGCAACGCAGCCGTCGCGCCGAATCCGCCCTGCTCGACCACGACCGTCACGACGAGACGCGGGGCTTTTGCCGGCGCAAAACACGTGAACCACGCATGGTCTTTTCCGCGTCCCGTCTGCGCCGTCCCCGTCTTCCCGCAGACGTCGAGTCCCGGCAGTTCACAGGCTCGCCCCGTACCACGTACAACCGCATCACGCATCATTCGTTTCACGCGGGCCGCCGCCGCAAATGAAAACGGCCGTGCGCGCAATACGGGCCGTGTTGTCTCCAGCAATGTCGGTTCCAGCAACACGCCATCGTTCGCCACGGCCGCCGTCATCATCGCCACGGCAAGTGGCGTCAGTTGCAACGCCCCCTGCCCCAACGCCACTGGCGCCAACTGGGCGGGTTTGAGTCCGTCGGGAATCGCGCAATCCGCCGAAACCAACGAAATGCTCCGCGCAGGCAGAACCGTCACGCCCTCCCGTAAACGGGACTTCTCCACGGCGTGGCCATAACGGTCAGGACCCATCGCCACACCCAGTTGCGCAAAATAGACGTTGGAGGAGTGAACGAGCGCCGCGTCCATGTTCAAGCGGCCAAAACCCTTCCACGTCCGCCCACGTCGTTCGGCCATGTACGCCTCCACGTCGCGAATCGGTTTTGTCCCACGTGCACTCCGATAACCTGCCGCCGGACAATTGAAAACGGGGTCGAGACCGTCCGTCAGCGCCGCCGCCGCCATGAAAATCTTGAACGTCGACCCGGGTGGGTAGAGTCCGCGCAAGGCCCGATTGAGCGATGCGGCGGCAGGAGAGGAAACGAGCACCCGGATCCGCCCCGTCGTCGGCTCCAGCGCCACCACCGCACCCGCCCGCCCCGCGAGCGCATCCGTCGCCACCGTTTGAAGATCGGCGTCGATGGAAAGACGGACGGGGTCGCCATCCGCCGCGAGCGACAAATCGTCAAGGACGTGCTGAAACGTCGACCCCGGTTCGGCAAGGGACAACGGCGCGCCGAAACGGTCGACCGCACAACCGTGATCCGGCATCTTCGCTTTGGCAACGCGATTCCGTTGTCCCGGCCGGCGAACGAAACGCACGAACGCCGGATTGCGCACGGCCTCGTCCAACCGACGGGCATGGACAACCAATAGGCCGCAAACCGCCGCCACAAGCCCCACCGCCAGGAGAACCAGTCGCGCGTTCACGGCCGTCGCTCCCTCACCGTCGTTTGAAAACCGGCCACAGCCCTCCCACCGCGACGCCGCACGAAGCGAGAACGGAAAGCGCCGTCAGGAACTGCGCGAGACGGTCGGGCGGGACATCCACCGGCACGGGCGCGGGCTTGTCTGTCCGCAGGAACAGTGCAAGCGCGGCCGAGGCCTGGGCGGCACGACGAATACCTCCTCGCGCCGAAAGCGTGTAAGATCCAATATTCTGCCACGCACCATCCTTCAACTGCGCATTCAGTTTTGCGTCCGTACGAAATGCGGCGCCGCCGGCGAGAATGAACCGTACATCCGAATCGTCGACTCGATCCGCCGTCTCCGCACAATGCGTAAAGAACGATTCACGAACGAGCGTCCCCCCCTCCTGCGGCGTGAGGGTGACGAAGACCTTGCCGCCTCCCTGTGCCACAACGTCGGCCGCCGCATCATTCGGCACACGATGAAACGCGACATCCTGTACGGCCAGATACTTCGCATCGACACGTGCCAGATCCAACACGTTGACAACCGCCAACCCCGCCAGAAGCGGCACGACCCACGCCCGCGTCGTACCGTACCGCCGCTGCACGGCGTCAATGCCATAACCAGCCAACACGGCCGCGCACAGTTCGACGAGATGGACGAACTTCACCGGCGCACGCACCAGGTCACCCATCGGCAGATTGAACACAAGCCGATAGAACGGCGTAAACCCGCCCAACGCGCACAGAAGACTGAGCGCGGCCGCCCCCACCCAGAATCCGACTTCGCCACGCTGCGCGGACGCATCGCCTTTCCGAAATACGCGCATTCCCCCCGCACAGGCGAACACGAGAGTCAGCAATCCGAAATAAAGCGAATGCTGACGATAGGGCATCCAAAATTCATCGCCCGCCTTAAGCCGCTGCCCCGTAACGGGATGCGTACCGCCCGCCCCGGCGGGAACGATACCATGCTGCCCCAGACGTCCCCGATACGGCTTGTTCCCCGGTTTCTGATAAATGCGCGGGTCATTTGACCCCCCGTGGATTTCGGGGACGGCAAACTCCAGAATGTCCTCCGGCGGTAGTGACCAGCTCGTACAGAAGAGCCAGCGTTCCTGCGCTTTCCGCGCCCGTGCCGCCGCATCGTCGGATGCCGCATCTGCCGTCGTGTGCGAAGTTTCGGCAATCTGCTTTTCACGCGCCGCGATGTCATGAAAGATCGCATGTCGAAACTGCGGCAGTCCAACGGCCAAAGCGACGCCCGCACAGAGGGACACGCCGATCAGCAGACGCGACCAGACGAGCGTCCGCCGTTCGCGCACGAGACACCACAGGCCGTAGGCGAACGTCAACAACGTAAACAACAACCAAAGATCTGGTTGATAGGCGCTCGACCAGGCCAGTACGGCACCGAGCAACGCCCAGTTCCGCATTTTCCCTTTCCGCACGGCACGGTCGACGAGTCCGAACGCAAACGTACCATAGACCATCCACAGGAACCAACCGAGATGTCCCGCCGAATAAAGCGTGAACGCATAGCCCATCAGACCGAACGCCGCGCCACCGCCATAGGACGCGAGGCGCGACAGACGACGGCCGCGCAGATAGAACGCCACACCCCATGCCGCCAACCAGCCGGCCACTGCGTACTGGAGTTCCTGCCAGAAATACATCCCGCCCAGTACATGGCGCAGATCAAATGGCGTGACCTTCCCGCCGGCCAGCACCTCCTTCAACCACCGCGTACATTCATCGATCGGGTAGAAGATTGGATTATCCGGCTCGACCGGCGCCTTGTCCAACGCCCACGTCCCCCAAAAGATGAACGCCATGCAGAGGGCATACAATCCCGTGAATGCAAGAAACGCAAGGGTCGATGGACGTTTCAAATATTCTTTCAAGGTCGTCATGTCACGCTCCGTTGTTACCAATCCACTTACCGTTCAAGGGCGGTCTACCGCCGCCACGTCGTTTTATACACCATGCCACCGCCGGAACGCCCCCCACGGCCTCCGCCACCGAAGCGGCCACCGCCGGAAAACCCACCGCCGCCGGTACGACGTGTTCCGCGATAGCCATCGTCGTCCGCATCTGCGTCATCATCCCACCGTCGACGACGGGCATCGCCACCGTAGCCGTGGTCGGTCGAGTAGAGCGTCTGCTCTTCCAGCAGATTCTTGGGTATTTCACGGATGAAAATCGACGGGTCGACGGGAAAGAGTCCGCCATCGGGCGTCTTTTTCGCCTTGGGTACGCACAGGTAGAGGCGGTCGCGGGCACGTGTGACGGCCACGTAGAAAAGGCGACGTTCCTCATCCAGATTTCCCTCCTCCACGGCGCGCGCGCTGGGAAAGACCGTGTCGACAAGCCACGGCAGGATAACCACGGGCCATTCCATGCCCTTGGCCTGGTGGACGGTCGTAAGCGACAGATGATCGGCCGGCAGACTGGTTTTCGACTTCGCGTCGAGATTCGTCATCAAGGCCACTTCGTCGAGAAACGCCCGAACGCCACCGGGCGTCGAAGCAATCTGCGCCGTCAATTCGCCAAGATCGTCCAACCGCGAATCCGCATCGTCCGCGTCGAACGTCCGTTTCAAATGATCGGCGTAGAAGAGTTTAACAAAATCCTGAATGAGCAGATGGTCGCCGCCTGTACTCAGATTCACCGCCGCCCGCGTGAACGCCTCCTCGATCTGACTCCAACCGGTCTTCCCCTTGGCGCACATCATCGACCCCAGATTCATCCGATCCATCGGATTCGTCCCGTCAAACGAACCGCCAAGATTCTTCCAGTACTTGCGAGCCGTCCCCTCGCCAACACCCGGCAGCAGCTCGAACAGACGCAGGAAACTCAACTCGGACGTCGGATCGAGGCACAGCCGCAAAAACGCGATCACATCTTTCACGTGCAACTGCTCGAAAACGCCCAAACCACTCGTAATACGGAACGGGACGCGGTTGCGCGTAAGCGTCATCTGGATGTCGATGGACGTGAAGTGCGAACGATAGAGAACGGCAATATCCTTATAGGCAATACCGTTTTGGCGCAACACGTTCACCAACCGGAAAATCGCCTCCGCCTGCGCCCGTGCGTCGTAGACGTGGTAAAGACGGGGCTTCGTCGCCGCCCCCGCCCGAAACGGCCGCAACGTCTTCTCGAACGTATGTGGCACATCTTTCATCACCACATTCGCCACATCGAGAATCGGCGCATAGGATCGGTAGTTGCGCTCCAGCTTGATGACACGGCATCCCGGCCAGCGGTCGGGGAACTGCATGATGTTCTCAAACTGGGCGCCACGCCAGGTATAAATGCACTGGAAATCGTCGCCGACGACGAGGATGTTACGATTCTTCGCGGCCAAAATGTCCGTGAACTGCGCCTGAAGCGAGTTCGTGTCCTGGTATTCGTCCACCAGCACGTGGAGAAAATGCTCCTGGAGAAATTCGCGGATTCGGTCATTTTCGCGCAAAAGCCGCAACCCATTCACGAGCAAATCGTCGAAATCCATCGCCCCCAGTTCACGTTTTTTCTCCTCGTAGGCGGCACAGACCTTCAACACAGGTTCGGGATCGATGGCCATTTTCGTTTGGAGGCTCCTCACGAGGCGTTCCAGTTCTTTTTCGCCGTTCTTGGCTTCGGACACGATGTGGAGCAGCGCCTCCTTCTTTAGGAAGTCCTTCACGTCCTTGACGTTTTCCTTGATACACTGCCCCATGATCTTCTTCTGGTCATCTTCGTCAAGAATCGTGAACCCCGGTTTGTACCCCAAACAGGATCCGTACTGGCGTAGCAGACGGGCACAGACGTGATGGAACGTGCCGCTCCAAATACCGTCCATACCCGGCACGAGCTGTTCGGCGCGTTCAAGCATCTCACGCGCCGCACGGTTCGTGAACGTCAACAACAGGATGCGTTCGGGTGGAATGCCTTTTTCGACGAGATAGGCCACGCGGTGGACAAGCGTCCGCGTCTTGCCCGTACCAGCCGCCGCCAACACGAGCATCGGACCGTCGGAGGCCGTAGCGGCCGCAAACTGTTCTGGATTCAGTTCCTTTTTGAAGTCAATCATGGCGCCACGCGATTCACGTTTCGAGGTTCAGGACTGGTATCCGATCGGAAGATGGATTCCGATGGATCGACCTTTAGTCCAAAGTCTTTAAAAAAGGGAACCATGTCATGTCCGACTGCACGACCGAGCAACACGGCCGTATCCGCAAGCGACAACGGCCGCGCGGCTGGCAGAGACGATACGGCTTTCGCCTTTTCGCGTACATAATTTTCCAGAATGTCCGCATATTCCCGCCGCAGAAGTTCGAGCATGAGAAAAACCTTGCCCGTACGATAAGCCGCCCGCCGCGCGGCGGGCAACGGCGCATCGCCGTCTAACACGGACACTCCGTCCAAATCATACCGTCGCAAATCCGGATCGAATCGCCGCGCCGCATCAACGGCGTTGCGCACGGCGGCGGCGGCTTCCTCCGCCGATGCCGCAGTGTGCAGTACATTCGTGTAGGCCGAAAACTCCGGTGTCCAGACTTCGGTAAAATCTGCCGCCGTCACAGACGGCAAAGTCGCCGTCACAGACGGTCGTACGTCCCCACCGTCTGATTGGCGTAATACGTTGGATGCAACTGT
>CAZTHR010000098.1:0-8306 GCA_964613265.1 uncultured Lentisphaeraceae bacterium
AAGACCCGGCGAGTACAAGCCCCGCCACTGATATAAAGAATTTCTGAGTTTTCATGATTGAATTGTACCACAATCAGAAAGTATACGGCAACCTTTGGGATTTTTTATCTTGCTTCCGGGAAAAGAAGTTCGTTGGCATCGGGGGCGTGAACGGCCCAGGGGAACGCGCCAAGTTCCACGAGCGCCTGGCCCGCGAGGAAGAGCGAGCCGCAGACGACGATCGTACCGCCCGTTTCGCGACCCCACTCGATGGCAAGATTCAGCGCCGCCGTCAACGACCCGCATGGCTCGGCCTGGACGAATCCCGCCATCAGCATCCGCTCGGCAACACCCTGTGGATCGAGCGAACGCGGGTTCTGAATGGGCGCCGCCCAGCCGCGCGTGGCCAACGCGCTCATCGTACGCAAGTGCTTGAGCACGTCCTTGTCCCCGCAGAAACCCGCAACCAAGCCCACGGGTTCCTTGACCTTGGCGATGCGCAAGGCGTCCCGCAGGGCTTTCGCGCCGGCCGGGTTGTGGGCGCCGTCGATGAAAATCGGCACACCTTCGCGCGCGACGCGCTGGCAACGTCCTGGCCACACGACGGTTTCAAGTCCCTTAACCACGGCGTGATCCGGCACCGGCACGCCACAGACTTTCTCCAGCACGTCCAGAACCGCTACGACCGTTTGGGCGTTTTCGGCCTGGTACGCGCCAAAGAGCGCGAAATCGATGGGCGGCAAGTTGCGGGAGGCCGTCATGATTGTCAACGGCGCAAGCGCGTTCACCGTCACGCGCTCATCGGCCTGCACGAACGTGCTGCCGTTCAGCGAGGCCAGACGAGCAATCGCGTCGCGCGCGCTTTCGGGCATGGCGCCGCACACCACGGGACGGCCAGGCTTGATGATGCCGGCCTTTTCCTCGGCAATCGCCGCATGGTTCGACCCCAGCCATTCAGTGTGGTCGATACCGATGCGCGTAATGGCGGAAACAAGGACGTTCTTCACAACGTTCGTCGCGTCAAGTCGGCCGCCCAGCCCCGTCTCCAACACGACGAAGTCCGGCTTTTTGCGGGCGAAGAGGACGAACGCAAGGGCTGTCAACGCCTCGAAGAACGTGACATCCACCTGATGTTCGCGTTCGACTTTCTCCACGGCAGGGAAGACGACGTCCGCAACCGCCTCCAGCTCCGCCATGTCCGCCGGCGCACCGTCCACAAAGAAACGCTCGGCGATTGTCACGAGGTGAGGCGACGTGTAGCGGCAGACCTTGTAACCGGCCGCGCGCAACACGGAGTCGAGCATGGCCGTCACGGCGCCCTTGCCGTTCGTGCCCGCCACGTGGATGAACTTCAGACCGTCCTGGGGATTGCCCAGTTCGGCCATCAACGTGCGCATCGTTTCGAGTCCGGGACGCATCCCGAACCGCCGCCGCGCCGTCAACCGATCCAAAAACGAATTATTGTCTAACGACATAGTCTTGCCATTCCCACGGCGCATACGGCCGTCAATCCATAGCCGGCCATCACCAGCCAGAGCACGCGGTCGGTCAGGAGAATCTTCTCCGGACGACCAACATCACCTTTCTTGTACAACAACCAAAGATACCGCACGACGCCAAGCACCACGAACACCGACGTGAACGCCAGCCCCCGTGTCCCGAATCGCGCCACGGTGTCCGCCGCCAACGTGTAGCAGAGGTAGACGGCGCACGCGCCCATGGCCGTCAGCGCGATCAGCGCGTCGAGCACACGCGGGTGATAGCCCTTCAACGCGGCGCGAGACGCAGCCGCCGTCATCTTTTCATGGCGGCGTTTGCAGAGCGCAAGGAACAACGAAAGGGCAAACGCGCACCCGAGCAACCACGGGGAAATGCGCACGGCCATGGCGGCGGCGCCGGCCACGGCGCGAAGGACGAACCCGGCGGCGATGATCGCCACGTCGACGTAGGGTAGGCGCTTGAGAAAACCCGAATAACCACACTGCATCACCGTGTAGATGAGAATGACGGCGAACCCCCATGTGCGGTCGGGGTGGCGGAAGACGAGATAGCACGGAAACAACAGCCCCAGCGCGAAGAGCGCCAACGCCGCCCGCACGGCGTCGATTTTGGAAATGAGATCCGCCGCAATCGGGCGCAGACGTTTCACGGGATGCAGACGATCCGCGTCATAGTCGGACACGTCGTTCAGCAGATAGAACGCGCTCGACACGAAACAGAAGGACGCGGCCATGGCGCACACGAGCGCGAACGGCCGCCACCCTCGCGCCATCGACGCCTGGGAAACGTCCGCCACTGCAAAGAACCACGCCGCGAACACAACGGCGTTCTTCGTCCACTGATTCACGCGCAAGGCGCGCAACCAGACGAGCACATTCCGAAGTGCGACAGACGTCAACACGGCGATCCCTTCGTTCCGTTCATTTGCCGAAGCGGATCTTGAACACCAGCCGCAACGTCTCCGTCGCGATCGAACCGGTGATTTTCGAACAACCGGCCCGCCGCTCCGTGAACGTGATGGGGATTTCCTTCAGCCGCAACCCCATCTTCCACATCCGGTAGTTCATCTCCATCTGGAAGGAGTAGCCGAACGACTGAATCACGGAAAAATCGCCCAGTCGTTCCAACGCCGCGCGGGTGAAACACTTGAACCCGCCTGTCGGATCCATAACCGGCGTCCCCATGACAAGACGGATGAAAAGCCCCCCGAAACGCGACACGAACCACCGCTTGAACGGCCAGCCCACGCATTTACCGCCTTTGACGTAGCGCGAACCCACCACGACGTCGGGACACGGATCGCCCTCGGAAATGGCCGCCAGCATCCGCCGCACATCACGCGGATCATGCGAGAAATCGCAGTCCATTTCAATAATGTGCGTCGCACCCATGGCCAACGCCTGTGCGAACCCCGCCACGTAGGCGCGACCCAATCCCTCCTTCTTCGCCCGATGCATCACGGAAATGCGCGGCTCGTGCGCACACAATCCGTCGATAATCGCCCCCGTACCGTCCGGCGAATTGTCGTCCAAAAACAGCAACCGGCCTTCCGGCGGCAGATTCGCCAGAACCGCCGCGGCCATTTCCGCGACGTTCTCCTTTTCGTTGTACGTGGGGATGACGACGACGGGTTTCACTTGTCCGCCTTCAGTTGTGCAATTTCCTGCTTCAACGCCTTCAGCTCGGCCCGCGTCTTCTGGATCATCTTCGGCGAGAGGGTAATCGCGGCGAGATCCTTCATCGACATCGCCGGGGCGCCGATCACGTATTTCAACGACCCGTCCAGCGACTGCGGCACGCCGGCCTGCGGGCCGACCTGAACACCGTCGGCAATTTTGATGTGCCCCGAAATGCCAGCCTGTGCCCAGATGAGACAGCCCGTGCCAATCTGCGTGGACCCCGCCACGCCGGCCTGGGCAATGATGCCGGAGTAGCCGGACACCTTCACGTTGTGCCCGATCTGAACGAGATTGTCGATCTTCGTGTGCGGACCGATGTACGTACGCCCGATCCGCGCACGGTCAATCGTCGTGTTCGAGCCGATTTCCACGTAGTCGCCCAACTCCACGATACCCAACTGCGGAATCTTCTCGATTTTCGGCAACCCGTTCTCGAACGTCGTGTTGTACCCGTAGCCGTCGCCCCCCAGCCGTACGCCGCAGTGGAGAATCACACCTCTGCCGAGTTTCGTTCCTTCGCGCAGTGTGACCTGCGGATAGATATGCGAACCCGCGCCAATCGTGCAATTCTCGCCGATGAACACCTGCGCCTCAATCACCGCGCCCGCGCCCACGACCGTCCCCTTCTCAATCACGGTGAACGGCCCCACATGCACGTCCGCACCCAGCGTCACGCCCGGCGCAATGACGGCCGTGGGATGAACGCCCGGCGCACGGACGGGCGGCGGCGGCGCGAACAGAGCGGCCGCTTTCATGCAGGCATGGTTCGGATCTTCGACGCGGATAATCGAACACGGCGCCCCCAGCGTCCAATCCGGCGGCAACAGCACGGCCGACGCCTTCGTCGACTGAACAAGCCGCACGTGTTTGGGGTCTTTGCAGAAACTGAGATCGCCCGGCCGCGCCTCCTCCAAGCCGCCACAAGCGACCAAATCAACGTCGGCGCCCTCAAGAACGCCGCCCAGTTCAACTGCAAGTTCTGATGCTTTCACGTGAAAACCCTTTCGTTCGTGGACATATTATATCAAAATCGCGTTCACTTGCGCGAAACGGTCGGCGGTGTGCGCCCAAAACGCGCCAACGCCATCTTGAGCGTATTCCAAATCTCCAGTTTGGCCTGGCGCAGCCCCGTCGGATCCCCCCCCGATTCAAAACGCAGCACGTAGGCGGGATGGAACGTGGCTATGACGGGAATGCCCGCGTACTCTTCCCAGACGCCGCGCCGGATACGCCGATGCGGGAAGAGGCCGGACATCGCCGTCCGTCCCAGGAGAATGATGCACTTCGGCTTGATCTGGGCGATCTGTCGGTGCAGATACGGCAGACAAGCCACCATCTCCTGCGGCGTGGGCGTCCGGTTCTTCGGTGGCCGGCATTTGCAAATGTTGGCGATGAAAACCTGCTCCCGCGTATACCCCATCGCTAGAATCATCTTCGTGAGGAAACGACCCGCCGCGCCGACGAACGCCAGCCCCTGACGGTCTTCCTCCTCTCCCGGTGCCTCGCCAATGAACATGTAATCCGGCGACGTCCCATTCCCCTGCCCCGTGACGACATGCGTTCGCCCCAGCGTCGCCAACGGACATTTCGTACACGCTTCCAGCTCCGTACGGAACGCCGCGCCCAATACGTCGCCACCCACATCGGAAACCGTCGACGGAACCGACGGCACGGGCGGCACGGATACGGGCGGCACAGGCTGTACGGCCGATGCGGACGGCGAGGGCTGCACGTGCGACACAGACGCGGAGGGCGCTGATGGTGACGGCGCGGGCGGGGGCGGGACAGGCGCGGTTTTCACCGCCGCAACGGGCTTCATCGGCACAAGAAGCGCACGATCACAGGGGACCGTGCGCGTACCGAGTTCGGCTTCCAGCAGAAGCGCCTTTTCAAAGGCTTCGAGGATTTCGTCGAAATCACTCACTCTTCTGTCCGTACCCATACGGGTTCATGGACTGCCAGCGCCACAAATCTTCGCACATCTTTTCGATGCCGCGTGTGGCCGTCCAGTGGAGTTCCTGCGCCGCCAGCGCGGGATCCGCCCAACACTCGGCGATGTCGCCTGGACGGCGCGGCTTGATCACGTACGGCACTTTCTTCCCGCTCGCGGCCTCAAACGCCTTGACGATCTGGAGAACGGAATAACCGTGACCCGTGCCGAGATTGAACACCTTGAATCCCGGCTTCTCGGCGAGCTTTTCAATCGCGCGAAGATGGCCGATGGCCAAGTCAACCACATGGATGTAGTCGCGAATGCCCGTGCCGTCCGGCGTCGGATAGTCGTTGCCAAACACGCTAAGTTCTTTCAGGCGGCCGACCGCGACCTGCGCCACGTACGGCAACAGGTTGTTCGGAATGCCTGCGGGGTCTTCACCGATCAGGCCACTTTCGTGCGCCCCGATAGGATTGAAATAACGGAGGATGATCGTGTTCCATGCCGCGTCCGCCTTCTGGACATCGCGGAACACCTGCTCCATCATCAGCTTCGTCCAACCGTACGGGTTCGTACAACCCGGCGTGGGGAAGTCTTCGCGAATCGGCACGCTCTGCGGCTGGCCATAGACCGTCGCGGAACTGGAGAAGACGATGTTCTTGCAGTCGTGGGCGGCGAGCACTTTCAAGAGCGTGAACGTGCCGCCCAGATTGTTCGCATAGTAGTCCAGCGGAATCCGCGTGGACTCGCCCACGGCCTTGAGCGCGGCGAAGTGGATGGTCGCGTCGAACGGGGCCTCCGCCGCCACGACCTTGTCGAGCTTCTTCTCGTCGCGAATGTCCAGCTTGTAGAACACCGGCTCCCGGCCGGCCAGTTTGGCGACCCGCTTCAAGGATTCCTTGGACGAATTGCAGAGGTTGTCCACCACCACGACGTCGTGGCCCGCCTTCAACAACTCCAACACCGTATGGGATCCGATATAGCCGGCCCCGCCCGTCACAAGAATCTTCATCTCGACAACTCCACTTTACCTGAACGCCGTTTTACTTCGTGGCGGTACGATCGTTGTAGTCGCCCGTCTCCGTGTTGATGCGAATCGTATCGCCCTCGTTGATGAAGAGCGGAACGGCGCACACGTAGCCGCCTTCCACCGTCGCCGGCTTCGTGACCTTGCCGGAGGCCGTGTTGCCCTTGACGCCCGGTTCGACCTTGATGACCTTGCGCTCGACGAGCTGCGGCAGCTGAACGCCAATGACGCGGTCGTTGAAGAAAAGCGCCTTGACTTCCATTTCGTCCATGAGGAAGTACTTGTTGTCGCCCATCACATCGGGCGTCACGCGGATTTCCTCGAAGTTCTCATCCGTAAAGACGAACGCCGTACCGTCGTCGTAGGAATAGGTCACGGACGTCTGGACGAGTTCGGGCTTCTCGAACTTGTCGCCCGAACGGTAGCTGCGGCTCATGCCGCCGCCCGTGATCATGTTGCGGAGTTTGCAGTTGTAGATTGCCTGGCCCTTGCCCGGTTTCGAGAAATCGAACTCCGTGATTTCCCACGGTTCGCCGTCGATCAAAAGTTTGACGCCCTTGTGCAATTCGCCCGCGCCGATGACTTCGCCCATTTTACTTCTTCTCCTTTGGATTTGAAATGTGATGCGTATTATACAAAAATCCGTGTTTGCGGACAAGCCCGTCCGCAAACACTTTCCGCCGAATTGACTACTTCCCGACCGTTTCTTTCAGCACGGGCAAAAGCGCGTCGCGCCAAATGAGATAGCCCGCATGGGCGGGGTGAAGATTGTCAGGAAACATAAGTCCCGACCGCAGGTTGCCGGCCGCGTCGAGGAACTGCGCGTTGAAGTCGAGCCATCGGACGGTCGTGCCGTCCGCATACCCCTTGATGATTTCGTTCACGGCCTCGTTCCGCCGCCGCGCCCCATCCTGCGCCGTCGCACCACGCGGAAAAATCGGATGCAGCACGATTTTCGCCTTCGGATGTTTCGCGCGGATGATGGCGAGAATTCGCTTCACGCCGGCGGCCACGGCGTCCGGCCGATCCGGATTGTTCGTCCCGATCATCAACACAAACACGTTCGCCGTATAGCCTTCAAGTTCACCGTTCTCCAAACGCCAAATGACGTGCTGCGTCCGGTCGCCGCCGTAACCGAGGTTCAAGCAGGTGTAGGCGTTCGTGAAGTCCGCCCACACGTTCTCGCCGCCACCGCCCGCGCGTTCCAGACGGTGGGTAATCGAATCGCCCACAAAAACCACGTCGTACGCTTTCGGCCCGTCCACGATCTCCGCGCGTTTCTGCGCCGGCCGGTCTTTCCACCAACCGCCCGCCGGAAACAGCGTTGCCGGTATCACCGTCACAGGGGCGTCCTTCGCGAACTGCGCGGGGTCCACCCATGCCGCGCCACGCGGCGCGAAAATTCGTCCGTCACCTTCGCGCGCATCGAGTGCGAAATCAAGATAGGGCAACACGGCCGCCGCCCAGGTCTCATACCCACACGCCGCCGGATGCAGACGGTCGGGAAAGATTTCGGACGGCAGAACGCCCTCGGGCGTCAAGTACTGTTGCGAGAAGTCGCACCACAGAATGTCCTTTCCGTTCGTGAACTTGACGAGTTCCTTGTTCACGACATTGTTGCGCCGACGCGCACCATCCGTCGCGTTCGCGCCACGCGGAAAAATCGCGCACAGGATGATTTTCGCTTTCGGCTGATGGGCGCGAATCGCATCCAGCACGGCTTTCATGCCGACGATGGTGTCCTCTGGCGGTTCTTGTTCAAAGGGGAAGTGGCCGGCGTTGTTCGTGCCGAGCATCAGCACAACGGCTTTGGCCTCGTAACCGTCCAATTCGCCGTGCGCGATACGCCAGAGCGCGTGCTCCGTGCGGTCGGCCGAGAAACCGAGGTTCAACGCCTTGTAGCGTCCCTGGGCGAAGTACTTGTCCCAGACTTCCCGTCCGGTCGATTCCCAGAAATGCGTGATGGAATCGCCAAGGAAGACGATTTTCGCGCCGCCCCTTTTGACGAACTCCATCTTCTGGTTGTGGCGGGACATCCACCAGCTTTTCGCATCCGCATTCTGCGGTACGGGCGTAACGCTCCGCAACGCGGCCTCCACCGCACAAGCGGCGACAATCAAAGTAAGAAGTACGAGTTTTTTCATGGTGCGTCCATTCTAGCACGTTCGCCCTGCAAGGACAACTGAAA
>CAZTHR010000099.1:0-8268 GCA_964613265.1 uncultured Lentisphaeraceae bacterium
GCCTGTTCGTTGTTGAAGCGTTCCAATTCTTCAGCAATTTCCTTCTCGTGCTTTTCAGCCCACGCCTTGCGGTCGGCTTCGTCCATCGCGGCCAACTTCTTGGCGCGTTTCTCCTTCGCCTCTTCCAGCGCCTTCTGGTTCTGGCGCTCTTCGTCCTGCTTCTTCCACTCGTCGTTCAGACGACGCAGCTGTTCTTTCTTCGACACGGGATCGGCGAGCGGACTCGACGACCAACCGTTGTCCTCCCACGGCCGCGCATCGCTGAGCGCTTTCTTGCGGCGAATCGCCTCGGCCTGCGCCGCGTCGGCATCGTCCAACACGTACGGTGTCATGAAGACGAGCAGTTCGGAACGCGCCTCCTTCTGGTTGACGGAACCAAAGAGCCACTTGCCGATCCACGGAATGTCTTTCAAGATCGGAACGCCCGATTCGGATTCCACGTTCGTCTTCTTTGTCAAGCCGCCCATGACGACCGTCTGGCGGTTTTCCACGGAGACGTCGCTCTGGATTTTGCGCGTCGTCACCGTCGCATACGGATCCGTGCCACCGTTTTCGTTCGGTACATTCTGGTCGGCGCCTTGCGTCTCGAACTTCTGCTCGACCGTCAACATCACCGTGCCGTTCGGGTTGATCTTCGGCGTCACCTTCACGGTCAAGCCGATGTCGCGCTTCTCGTAGTTGCGCACCTGCGAACCGGAATACGTCGATCCCGAATACTGGTAGCCGCTGAAGAGGTAGATCATGTCCGTCGCCTCGATCGTGGCCTCCTTGTTGTCGACCGTCATCAGAATGGGCGAGGCCAGAACTTTCGTACGACTGTCGCTCTTCGAGGCCTGGATAACGGCGGCCAAATTCAACTTGTCCGACTTCAGCAGGTAGTTCAGCCCACCGCCGATCGGATTGGCAGACGAGACAACCGCGTCGTTCGTGCCCACCGCCGTCGCCGCTCCGACGAGGCTACCGAGCATCGAGGTTGCTGAACCGCCACCGCCGCCCAACATATAGCTCCCGTTGTTATAGAAGCCATCGCGCTGAATCTTCGTAACGGTATCCATGATAGGGGTATTCCCAACTGACTCGGTCGTAATCTTGTTCTCGTCATCCCAGTAGAGCAAACGCCCTTGGGCATCCTTTCTTTGAACTTGTGTACTCACCCGCTGCCGTCCGCGCTGAACCCAGTCGATGCCCGTGGAGAGGTCGTCGCCGAGTTCGACCTGGAGAATGACGCACTCGATCAACACCTGCGAGAGTTTGACGTCCATGTCCTCGATGACTTCCTTGACGGCTTTCATGTCGGCCCGGCGGGCCATCACGACGATGCCGTTGATGCGTTTGTCATCGAGAATCTTGATGTTGTCCTTGTTGAGTTCGCCCAACGAGGCGGACGCGCTCTTGGAGAACGTGGGATTCGCCGTCTGCGCCCGCCCGCCCGTCGCACCCGCGCGACCGCCCTGCGTCAGATTCCGGTTCGCCGCGCCACCCTTGACGGCGTTTGCGTTCTGGTTGTTCTTGGACTGGGAGGAGGAGTTGTTGCCGATGAGGTCGTTGAGCATGGAGGCGACTTCCTCGGCGTCCGCGTATTTGAGACGGATGACTTCGACGGAGACTTCGGGCGTCGTCTCGACGTCGAGCGTCTCGATGACCTTGTCGAAAAAGTCCATGTTCGTCTTCGCCGTGATGACGATGAGCTTGTTGGACCGCTCGTCCGCGAGAATCAACACCTTGCCGCGAATCATGCCGCGATCGGCGTCCGACACGGCCGCCGTCATCGTCGCATTCGGCGTGGCCGCCGGCGGCTCGGGCGCATTCGGCCGACTCGGACGAAGGAGGCGGGACGGGCTGGGCGTGGACGCGCGGGAGGAGAATCCGGGCGTTCCGCTTTCCTTCGGCCCGCTCTTGCCCATCTGCTGCGAATCCTTCTGCGATTCGGTGACAATCGTCTCCAACGCCGTCTTGATGTCCGTCGCCACGGCGAATTGAATCTGACGGACGAAAACGTCCTCCATCACAGGATTCGCCACGTCGAGTTCACGAATGATTTCCAGCATTCGATTGACGTTCTCCTGCGTGTCCGTCACGAGGATGGAGTTGTTGCGCTCGAACACCTGGAAAAGCCCGGCCGGGTCTTTGAAGCCCTCAATGGCCTTCTGCGCCTCCTCCGCCGTGATGTGCGTGAAACGGATGAGCTGGCTGATGACCTTGCCCTTTTCGGGGATGCCGTTCGTCTCCACGTTCATCGATGTGCGGATGCCCTGCGTACGGACGGACTTGCGCTCGAACGCACGGAGGAAAATCTTGTCGAACGGCTCGATGACCACGCCGTGCATCGTGAGCGTCACTTCGATGGCCTCAAGATACTCCTCTTTCGTCAGCGCCCGGTCGTCGAACGTCTTGAGCGTGATTTCCGTCTTTGGCAGACTGGGCGACGGCAACAGAATCTTGCCCGCCACGTCCGCATAGGCGTAGAGCAGCATGTCGATGGGGGCTTTTTCGAACGCGAGGCGCGTGGGAACGCCGTTCGTGCCCTTCTCGCCCATGAACTTCTTCAACTGATCCGCATCGGACGTCTCGCCGTCCGACGCCGCCGCGCCAGCCCCCGACCGTGCGCCGGACGCCGCGCGGTTCATCCGCCGATCACGCAAGATGGACGAACGCGGATTCTGGGCGAACAGCGCGTCCGACAGGAGCAACGCGCAGACAACCAATACAAATCGAACCGTTCCCTTCATTTCGTCGAACCTTTCTTGGAGGAATCCTTGTTGGCGGACGTCCCGGCGGCACCGTCCTCTTTCATGTAGGCGCACGTCAGCGTGAACTTCCCGCTCAACCAGCCGTTGTTCTTGGCCGAGATGTCCAGATCTTTCACGTCGAGCATCGCGCCCTCGGCCGTGTTGAGCGCATAGAGGAACGCCACGAGCTTGCCCAACGACGCTTCGTACTTGACTTCGATCGGCAGTTCCCAGACCTTGCCGTGTTCCTCTTCCGGCTTGGGCTGTTCACTGGCGATGTGGACGCTGTTGTCCGAAGCGATCCGCTCAAGGACGCGCTGCCAGCGCGTCTGGGTCGATTCGTTCTCTTCGGCCACGGGCATTTTCAAACTCTCGGTCTCCGCCCGTTCGCGCCATTCCGCGCGGCGAGCGATCAGACGGCGTTCCTTTTCCAACTGCTGCACGGCCTTGCGGTAGTTCTTGTACGAACGCTCCCAGGCCGTTGCACGACCGGAGAACCACAGCAGCACGGCCAACCCGTAGAGGGCGACGACACCAACGCCCGCCAGCAGCGCACGTTGGTTGCGCGGCAGACCCGACCATCCCGACGCCATTACCGTCCCCCCTTCTCGTTCTCTTCCTCGGATGGAAAGAACGCCTCAATGGCGTAGCGGATACCCTTCTTCGTCTGAGTTTCACCGCCAGTCTGCTGGACTTTCGCGAACAAATTCTCCTCCTCGTCGTCGAGGGCCAGTCCCTCCAGATTCTCGGTGAACGTGCGCACATCCTCACGCGCACCCGCATTGCCCTGGACGCGAACGCTCTCGCCACGCGCATAGCGGAACGAGCGGAACGTCATGTCCTCGGATTCGGGCAGACTGTCCGACACCGCTTTCAAAATCTCCAACGCGCTGTGGGCGCGATCCGAGTACCGTTCGATCAACGCCACGCGATCTTTCATGTCCGACACTTCGCGGAACGCCTGGGCATGGCGTCGATCCTTGCGCAAATCCTTCTGATGTTCGGTCATGAAATCGTAAACGGCGTCGTAGCCGAAAAGGACGCCCATGATCGCAAGCCACAGCCCGCCCGCGATCGAAAGTCCCACGCGCATCTTCCGGCTGAAACGCGATTCAGCCAGATCTTCCGCCCAAGCGGCCGTTGTGACATCCAGCGTCGCCCCCTCGGCCATCCGGCGGGCAACACCCTCCGCACCGCCGCAGACATCCGCCACGCGGACAATCCGCACGGGGCCGAACGTGGCCAGACGCGCCTGCACGTCGTCGGAGATGGCGTCGAACGCGCAGACGACGACTTCACCGACATCCGCCGACGCATCCGCAAAAGACGATTCGCACTGAAGGAGGCTCAGCGTCACTTCACGCGCCAACTCGGCCGGCTGCGTCCGAACGCCAAGACCGCGCTGGAACAGCGGGGCGCCGTTCTCCAGCACGACGAGATCCCAGCCGTTCCCCAGATTGAACAGCACCAGTCGACGTGCGACGTCAGCCCCTTCACAAATCTGCGGCCATAGCGTCCGCAACCAACCGAACGTCGACACGTCCGTGCGGACGACATGCACGCCGGCGAGCGCCAGCGCCTCGCCGATCTCGGCCGCGGCCGCATCCGGCAACGCGGCCAAGGCGACCGCGATGTCCGTATCCGTCTCCGCGACAACCTCCGCCCCCGCTTTCAAATCCTCGTCGGGGAACGGTGAAATGGCCTCCAGTTCCGAACGCGCAACATCCGCCACGTCATCGCGGGCCTCGGCGGGCAGACGGATATTTCGCACGAGCATCCGCGCGAGCGGCAATGCAAGTGCACATTCCTGCGTCCCGAACTGCTTGACGGCGGCGCGGAGTGCACGAACGAGCGGGCGATCTTCCGGCACGACCTCGCCCGTCTCCGACGGCGGGGCGGCGGACGACGTTTCTTCCGTCGCCTCCGTCGGTTCAGAGGCGGTCTCGGCGTTGGATGCGTCGAACGGCCAAACACCGTCCGACGTCCGTACCCATTCCCCCTTCACCTCCGTCAGACGCACACCCGCCAGGGCGCGTTCCGAGAGTTCCAGAACTGTGAGCGACTGTGCCATGTCCCGTATTTCAGGCCATCACGATCGAAGCGTGGTAGCTCTGCAGCGACCGGACTTCGCCACGACCCTCGCGGGCGGCCTTGATGCCTTCCGACGCGGCCAGCGCGGCGGCGGTCGTCGTCAGATACGGCACGCGGTACTTGATCGCGGCGCGGCGAATCGAACTGTCGTCCGCGCGTGCGTCGCGGCGGCCGGACGGCGTGTTGAGAATCAGGCAGACCTGGCGGTTCTTGATCAGGTCGAGGACGTCCGGACGTCCCTGACCGATCTTCGCGACCATCGTGGCCTCCACGCCGTGTTCCCAGAGGTATTTCACCGTGCCCTCCGTGCCGACAATCTCAAAGCCGAGTTCGGTAAAGTTCTTCGCGGCCTTCGCGGCGTCTTCCGTCTTCTCGCTGAGCGAGACGAGCATCTTGCCGGGCTTCGTGGGCAGTGGCAGACCCGCCGCCTCCTGCGACTTGTAGTACGCAAGGCCGAAAGTGTCCGCCAAGCCCAGCACTTCGCCCGTCGAACGCATTTCCGGGCCGAGCACGGGGTCGACTTCCGGGAACTTCTCGAACGGCAGCACGGCCTCCTTCACGCCGAAGTACGGAATGACCTTCTTCTTGTCAAGGCCGAGGCTCGGCACGGTGGCGCCCAGCATGAGCTGCGTGGCGATGCGGGCCATCTGCGTGCCGGCGACTTTCGAGACGAGCGGGACGGTACGCGACGCGCGCGGGTTGGCCTCAATCACGTAGACCTTGTCGTCCTCGATGGCGAACTGCATGTTCATGAGGCCGACCACCTTCAACTCTTCCGCGATGCGGCGCGTGTAGTCGAGAATCGTGGCACGGTTCGCCTCGCTGATGGAGACGGGCGGCAGGACGCAGGCGGAATCGCCCGAATGGACGCCCGCGAGTTCGACGTGCTGCATGATCGCGGGGATGAACACGTCCTTGCCGTCCGCCAACGCATCCGCCTCGCATTCCAACGCATGGTGGAGGAAGCGGTCGAGGTAGAGCGGACGATCCGGCGTCACGCCGACGGCTTTGGCGACGTATTCGCGCAACATGATTTCGTCGTAGATGACTTCCATGCCGCGTCCGCCGAGAACAAAGCTCGGACGGATGATCAGCGGATAGCCGAGGTCGTTCGCCACCTTGATCGCGCCATCGATGTCCGATGCCATTTCGGATTCCGGCATCGGAATGCCGAGGCGGTTCATGATCGAGTGGAAACGGTCGCGATCCTCCGCCGCGTCGATGGAATCAACGCTCGTGCCGAGGACGTTGCAGCCGGCTTCGGCGAGTTGGCGGGCGATGTTGAGCGGCGTCTGCCCGCCGAACTGGACGATCACGCCCTCCGGCTTCTCCGTCTGGTAAATCTGCAAAACATCTTCCAACGTGACCGGCTCGAAGTAGAGCTTGTCCGACGTGTCGTAGTCCGTGGAGACGGTCTCCGGGTTGCAGTTGACCATGATCGTCTCGTACCCGGCTTCGCGCATGGCCATCGCCGCATGGGTGCAGCAGTAGTCGAACTCGATGCCCTGGCCGATGCGGTTCGGCCCGCCGCCGAGGATGAGCACTTTCTTCGGATTCGTGGAAATCGGCACTTCGTTCTTCGCGCCGTTGTAGGACGAATAGTAGTAGGCCTGGTTCTCGACGCCGGAGACGGGCACGGCGTGCCACGTCTCGACGCAGCCGAGTTTCGTGCGCGTCTCGCGAATCGCCTTTTCGGAGATCTTGAGAATCTGGGCGAGATACTTGTCGCTAAAGCCATCCTTCTTGGCCTGGACGAGCAAATCGTCCGGCGGCAGCGTGCCCTTGTAGACGAGCAGTTTCTCCTCCTCCTGCACGAGTTCGCGCATCTGGTCCACGAAGTACGCCTTGACGCCGGTCAGCTTGAAAATCTGCTCGTTCGTGGCGCCCTTGCGCAGGGCCTCGTACATCTGGAAATGGCGTTCCGAGTTCGGGATGGCGAGCGCCTTGAGCAGTTCGTCGAGGGACTTCTCATGGAAGTCCTTGGCGAACCCGAGACCGGCACGGCCGCGCTCCAGGGCGCGAATGGCCTTCTGCAGCGCCTCCTTGTAGTTCTTGCCGATGGACATGACCTCGCCGACGGCCTTCATCTGCGTGCCGAGATGGTCTTCCACGGCGCGGAACTTCTCGAACGCCCACCGCGCGAACTTGAGCACCACGTAGTCCCCGCTCGGCGTGTACTTCTCCAGCGTTCCGTCACGCCAGTAGGGAATCTCGTCCATCGTCATGCCGGCGGCGAGTTTCGCGGAAACGAGCGCAATCGGGAAACCCGTCGCCTTCGAGGCGAGCGCGGACGAGCGGCTCGTGCGCGGATTGATCTCGATGATGACCACCTGGCCCGTCTTCGGATTGTGGGCGAACTGCACGTTCGTGCCGCCGATGACGCCGATCGATTCGACGATCTTGAACGCCATCGTCTTCAGACGCTCTTCCAGCGCCTTGTCGATCGTCAGGAACGGCGCGGCGCAGAAACTGTCGCCCGTGTGGACGCCCACCGCGTCAATGTTCTCGATGAAGCAGACCGCGATCATCTGGTTCTTCGCGTCACGGACGACCTCGACCTCCAGTTCCTCCCAGTCGAGAATGGACTGCTCGATGAGGCACTGGTGCGTGAGGGAGGCTTCAAGGCCGCGCGCGCAGATCGTGCGCAGTTCCTCGACGTTGTAGCAGAACCCGCCGCCGGCGCCGCCCATCGTGTAGGCCGGGCGCACGACCACGGGATAGCCGATGTCCTTCTCGACGAGTTCAACCGCCGCCTCGACGCTGTGGACGATGCCGCTCTTCGGCACGTCAATGCCGAGTTTCGTCATCGTCTCCTTGAAAACCTCGCGGTCTTCGCCGCGCTTGATGGCATCGAGGTTGACGCCGATCACCTGGACGCCATACTTGTCCAGAATGCCCTTTTCGGCCAGTTCCGTGGAAAGGTTGAGGCCCGTCTGCCCGCCGAGATTCGGCAAAATGGCATCAGGCCTCTCCTTGGCGATGATCTGCTCCAGACGCTCCATGTTCAACGGCTCGATGTACGTGGCATCCGCCATCACGGGGTCGGTCATGATCGTGGCGGGATTGGAGTTTACCAGCACCACTTGATAGCCTAACGCGCGCAATGCCTTGCATGCCTGCGTGCCCGAATAGTCGAACTCGCACGCCTGGCCAATGACAATCGGACCCGATCCGATGATCAAAACTTTCTTCACGTCTGTACGTTTCACGACAGCAACCTTCTTTCACGTATTCCAGGAACGCCCTACGGCGAACACAAAAAACAAAATCGAAATCGGGTGAGTATCATAGCAAAAACGCCCCCCCACCGCAATGGAAAGCAACCGCGTATTTGGGCGAAAGTTGTAATATCTTGTGGATCAGCAAAAAGGAGAGGTTGGAAAACCTGCCTAGGGCATCTGCTCGCAGGCGATCTCTTCGAGCGTGTGCAGCGCCGCGCCCCGGAAGA
>CAZTHR010000100.1:0-3684 GCA_964613265.1 uncultured Lentisphaeraceae bacterium
ACGTCAGGACAGTTAGGAGTGACGAATGGCTGAAAAAAAGGAGAAGGTGGCCGAGGCCGCCCCGAAGACGAATACCGCCCTGGACGCGGTCCTTTCACAGATCCGAAAAGAGTTTGGCGAACTTTCAATCATGCGCCTGGGCGACCACGAGCATGAGAACATCCCGGTGATTTCCACGGGCGCGTTGTCGCTTGACCTCGCGCTGGGCGTGGGCGGGTTGCCGCGTGGCCGCATCGTCGAGTGCTATGGGCAGGAATCGTCGGGCAAGACGACGCTGGCGCTCCACGTGGTGGCGAATGCCCAGAAGGCCGGCGGCGTGGCGGCGTTCATCGACGCGGAACACGCGCTCGATCCGGGGTACGCGAAGAAAATCGGCGTGAATCTCGACGATCTGATCGTCAGCCAGCCCAACAGCGGTGAGGAAGCGCTTTCGATTTGCGAACAGCTCTGCAAGAGCGGGGCGCTCGACGTGATCGTGGTCGATTCCGTGGCGGCACTCACGCCGCAGGCGGAAATCGACGGCAACATGGGCGATTCGCACATGGGGCTTCAGGCACGTCTGATGTCCCAGGCGATGCGCAAGCTCACGGGCGTTCTGAACCAGACGAAGACGCTCTGCATCTTCACGAACCAGGTGCGCGAGAAAATCGGCGTGATGTTCGGCAACCCCGAAACGACGCCCGGCGGCAAGGCGCTCAAATTCTACGCGAGTTGTCGTCTGCAAGTCCAGCGCATCGGTCAGATCAAGGACACGACGAACACCGTGATCGGCAATCGCACGCGCGTGAAGGTCGTCAAGAACAAGGTCGCGCCGCCGTTCACGGAAGCCGAGTTCGACATTCTCTACACGTGCGGCATTTCGTGGGAAGGGTCTGTGCTGGAGGCCGCCCTCAACCGCGGCATTTGCGAGAAGCGCGGCAGTTGGATTGCCTATGGCACGACGCAACTCGGCCAGGGCACGTTGGCGACGATTGGTTATTTGCGGGAACACCCGGAGGTCGTGGCTGAAATCGTCGAGAAAGTCAAAGTGACGCCGCCCGTGCCGACGGCCAAGAAGAGATGAACATGACAGTCGAAGAAGAAGTTGAAATCGTCGTCAAGGCGCTGACGGAAAAGAAGGCCGAGGACATCAAAACGTACGACGTCCGAGGCATTTCCGGTCTGTGCGATGCGTTCGTGGTGGCCACGGGCACGGCCGCGCCGCATTTGCGGGGCTTGGTTTCGGGCGTCCAGGTTGCGTTGAAGGAGAAGGGAGCGACCTTTTTCCGCGTGTCCGGGGCGCCGGATTCCGGCTGGATGGTGTTGGATTTCGTGGATGTCGTCATCCACGTCTTCTCGCCCGAGGCGCGTGCCTACTACGCAATCGAGAAATTGTGGGAAACGGCGAAGCCCGTTCTCTGACGCGGAGCGTCCGCCATGTACGTTGTCCACGACGAGTCCACGGACTTGTTTCTCTGTTCGCGTTTTGGCGGACGCGACGCGCGTACGTTCGCGCTCGGCCGTCTTGAAAACGTACCCCTTTTGGGCTGGAACGACGCGATGCGGCTGGGGCGCATGGCCGAAGCGGCCTGTCCCGGCCATCGGTTTGCCGTTCTTTCACACGACGATGCGCGGCGATTGCCCCGCGCGTCGTTTCGCGAATCGGCCGTCTTTCCCGACACGTTGTCGGAAGACGATCTGTCCGGTTTTCTTTACACGCAGAACGGTGGAACGTGGCCGCAGGTCGGCGTCATCGCCGGGCGTACGTACATTCTGAAGCGCGGCCTTGAACCGAATCGTAGCGGCGGCTCGAACGTCGCGCACGTGCGGAACGAGGCGGCGGCCGATGCGTTCTGCCGGCGGGCGGGTCTGCGCGTCCCCGCCTCCCGTGTCTATGAAATCGGGGATGACGTGGTGCGGCTCTCGGAATACGTTTCGGGCGCCGAATCGTTGGCGTCCGCGTGGGCGCATGGCGACGCGACGCGCCGCCGTCGGTTGCGCGAACAGCTGCGCACGGCCTATCCGATTGAACTGCTCCTCGCAAACGTCGACGTCTTTCAGGGCGACAACATTCTTGTGGATGCAACGGGCGTGGCGTGGTTTGTGGACAACGGCGCCGCGTTCGCGTATCGCGCCATGGGCGGACTGAAGAACCGCGCGGGCGGGTTCAGCTACGACTATGACCGGCGCGAAAACCCCGAATCGCCCGTTTGGGGTTGGACGAGCCTTGCCGAGCGTGCGAACGTCCCCGACGGCGTGTTCTTCGATTTCGACCGTCGCGCCGTGCTTGCCGAAACGGCGAAGTACGATTTACCCGCGCTCGTGGCGACGTTGGACGATGCCCGACGAACGCCCGCGCTTGTGGCGTTCGCCGCCGCGATGGATGCCGCTGCGAAAAGCGCGGCGGCGCAAGCGCCTGACGCGCCGTTGACCTCCGCCGAAGTCGCGCAGATCGTCCGTGCGCAGAAAGCGCTTTTCAACGCCGCGAAGACGATCAACAAGCACATCGATAAAAAGGACTACCGTCCGGAACTCCAGCGTTTTGCGGCGCTGGATCGCGTTCGGGTGCTGTTTGAATCGTTGCGCGGCCGTGCGCCGGATCTGGAGGTCTATCTGAAACGGCTCGACGAAATCGATGCCTCGCGGGCGGGCGGGTGGCGGACGCGCATCGGCGACGTGCCGCGCTTTTCAGTTTGAAAGGAAGCGTACAGACAGCATGGAAACGTTCTATCCGTTGACGTTCAAGGAAAATGTTCACACCAAACTGTGGGGAAGCGAATCGTGGGTGATTTCCGCACATCCGTCCGCGCCGTCCGTCGTGGCCGAGGGCGCGTTCGCGGGGCGGACGCTGGATGACCTCACTCGTACCTATGGCGCGGCGTTCGTCGGGACGAAGGCGCCGGATCCGACGTCGTTCCCGCTGCTCTTCAAAGTCATCGATGCGAAAGACCGCTTGAGTGTTCAAGTCCATCCGAACGAGCGGACACGCGCGTTGACGGGGGGCGATCCCAAGACGGAGATGTGGTATGCGCTGGGCGGCGACGGGCCGATTTTCGCGGGACTGAAGCCTGGCACGACGCCCGCCCGCGTGGCGGAAGACGTGCGGACGGGTCGTTTTGAGGATACGCTCGTGCGGCATTCGTGCCGCCCCGGTTTGACGCTCTTCATTCCCGGCGGTCTCGTCCATGCCATTGGCGAACGTGTGCGCGTCTATGAAGTCCAGCAGAGTTCGGACACCACATACCGCCTCTACGACTGGGGGCGCGTGGGGGCGGACGGACGCCCGCGCGAACTGCACGTCGAGGCGTCGCTCAAGTCCATCGACTTCACGCTGCCCGTGCCAGAACCGCAGACCGACGTGTCGTGCCCGTTCTTCCATTTCCATCCGGTGGCGGTGAACGGAACGCTCGACGTGCCGGCGAACGCCGAGACATTCACGGCCGTTTTCGACGTGGAAACGGAACGGAGCGTCTTGGTGCCGGCGAATTGCGCCGCATCCATCCCCGTGCGCGGAACGGCCCTCGTCACGACGTTGGCGTAGTCTGCGCGAAGGGCGAGGGGAAGTCGGGCGCACTCAAGAAAGATAAAAAAAGGGCGCGTGAAAACACGCGCCCAATGACGGAACGGAAAACCGTCAGTAGACAACCGTGGTCGTGGTGGGCGTGACGACGGCCGGCGGAGTGACAATCGGTTGCGTCACAACGG
>CAZTHR010000100.1:3784-8223 GCA_964613265.1 uncultured Lentisphaeraceae bacterium
ACGGGTTGCGTGACAACCTGCTGGACGACGGGCTGTTGCACGACGACGGGTTGCTGCACGACGGTCGTTGTGGGATAGACATAGCCCGCCGGCGCGTAGTACGAATACCCATATGCGTCATACCAAATGCCGTTGTACCAGTGGTTGCGGAAATGCGGGTGGATCGGTCCGCGCCGCCAGCCGAGGTAACCTGCCGGCGGATGGTGGAAACCGGGGCCGCCATGGAATCTCGGACCGGGCGGAGGAGGCCCCGGACGGAAACCGGGTCCGCCGTGATGCGGGCCGCCCGGCCCCCGAAAGCCCGGCCCGCCGGGACCGGGACGAAAACCGCCGCCCGGACCACCCGAATGCGGCCGGCCATGCATACCCGGCCCGCCCCCCGGCCCACGTCCGCCGCCAGGGCCACCATGTCCCCCCGGACCACCGGGGCCGCCGGGACCCGGACGCGCAAACGCCGCGCCCAGACACGCACAGCCAATCGCCATTGCCATCAGAATTTTGTTCTTCATGGATTCATCTCCTTTGTTTGATGATAGCTGGTAAGGGACGTTGCCACCCGCGTTCTGACAGGCGGACGGAACTTTTACCGAGGATAGTCGAGCGCTTCGGGAATCATGACCGTTGTCAGGGCGCGAGCGGCGCGGTCTTTCGCAAGGCGCGTCCCCGCAAGCGCTTCGTCAAGCGCGAGGCGCAGCGTGGCGAAAGCGGCCTTGTCGTCGGCCGTCGCGGCGTTGAATCCATAGACCACGCCCGAGCAGAGTTTGGCCGCTTCGCCCGCGACATCTGCCACGACCGTGCCGAGCAAGTCGTTGAACGTGTTGAGATAGCCCGGCAGTTCGTCCGCCACGACAGGGTTTTCCGCGCCATGCTGCGCGAGGAACTTGATGTCGGCATGGAGGCTCTTGGCGGCCATCAGCCCCGCCAGCGCGTCGGCCAGCGGGAAGACGACGCCGTGGCGTTGGGACGAGCCGAGACGCTTGCCGTTCGCGTCCTTGGCCGTCGCTGCGAACGCGCGCGTCCACGCCCACAGGCGGAGGGCGGCGGCCAGCGCGGCCGCACCGTTCTCAGCCGCGCGCGGACAGGCGTCCAGCTCCCGCGCCCAGGCGTCGACCTGTGCGAGGAAAACGGGGTTGGCCATCGTTTCGGAAATCTGGCGGCGCTGCACGACTTCCGGTCCTTCGTAGGTGGCGGCCAGCTGGGTGTCCGTCCACTTGTAGAAGAGGAACCCGGGGCAGTCCTCCGTGATGCCGTAGCCGCCCATGAGCGACACGGCTTCGCGCAAGACGTTCGCGCCGTGGCCCGTGTTCCAGAGTTTGCAGCTGGGGCAGAGGATGTTGCAGAGGGCCTGCAGATAGACGTAGCGAACCGTGACGTCGTCGTCCGCGAGCGGGTCGCCGCCGGCCGCGAGGATTTCGGCGGCCTTCGCCATCGGCGCTTTCATGTTCTTGAGGAGTTCGCGGCCACGGCCGAGCTTCGCCTTGGCGTCGTCCTGCACGAGTTCCAGCGCGTCGAAGCGGCGAGAGATGTCGAAGCCGAGCGAGCTGGCCGCTTCGGCCGTCGCCCAGACGTCGGCGAGACGTTCTGTGGCGTCTTCCTTCATCTGGATGCCCTGCACGAAACGCGGCGACGACTCTTCGACGCCCACGGCGCCCCGGAAGCGCGTACGCTGGTAGCGGATCACCGGCTCGATGGAACTCATCAGCGCGGCCGCGCCCATCACGCCCACGCCCACGCGCGTCTTCGAGAAGACTTGCGCGATGATTTCGCTGTGGGCGAAGTTGGGGACGATCTTACCGTCCTGGATCGTGTAGCCGCCCACGATGCGGGAGGCGGGAATCGTCACATCGATCACGGGATCGCCCGTGTTGGACAGCTGATGGACGAGTTTTTTCGTCTGGGCGCCACGATCGAACGTGCCAGGATCGGTCGCTTCCACGATGACCATGCAGGAACCTTTGATGCGGTCATCGCCGGCGTTGACGGCCACGGTCACGTAGTCGGCAATGGCGATGTTCGTGATGAAACGCCCGCGTTTCTCAACGCGCAGGAGCGGCTCTTCGCCGTCCTTCCATTCAGCCACGCCAACGCGGCCGCAGAGGACGCCCGTGTCCACGCCCACGTAGGGCAACGGTTCGGTGAGCGCGAACGAGCCGCGCCACGTCTTGCCGCTTGGATTGCCCGGGGCGCAGAGGCCCATGTAACGCGCTTTCTGTTCCTCCGTGCCGAGTTCGGCGATCGGGCCGATGGCGAGGTCGTTCACGAACGAACTCGTGGCCGCGCCCTGGTCGACCCAGGCGATTTCGTAGGAGAGGAGGGAGAGGGCCAGATTGCGCGGCCCGTCGAAGATGCCGCCGTATTCGGGCTTCATTGCGCCGGCCGAAATGCCGCATTCATCGAACTTCGTGAACATCTCGTGCTTCGCGTCCGTCCAGTCGTGCGTCGCGCGCTGGTTGTCCGCCACGAGCTTGGCGATCAGGCCGCGCGCCACTTCGCGCGCGCCGGCCACGGCCATTTGGATGTCGTAGCGGTCGGCGAACCGCCACATGATCTGGCGCACTTCGTCGCCCGGCAGCATTTTCATCGTCTGACGTGTTGCTTCGTCCATGGAAAGCCTCTCAGTAGGGGATGGATGGGTGGGTGAAAAAATGTTGAACGGAGATGGAGATGGTCGGTGGGCGTGCCGCGCGCGGTCATTTGACGCTGACGACTTGGGCGCCGGGAAGAATCCCCATGATCTGGTTGAGTTTCGGGTCGTCCATGACCTTCCGCAATTCGCTGGGCGACAACGTCCGTTCCGGCGCGGGCGCGGGAGACGGCGTGGTGGTTGCCGCCGGCGCTTTCCGTTGGGCGGGCGGCGATGCCGGCTGGGGCGTAGCGGCGAATGCCGGAGGCGGCGTGGCGGGCGTGGGCGTTGTCGGCGCGGACGTGGCGGCGGGCAAGGGGGCAATTGGCCCGCGCAGGGCGCGGACGGCCCGCATCAATTCTTCGATGCTCGCCACGGCGGCCACGCGGGAGGCGCGGAGGAGGGTCATTTCGATCAATGTGCGCACGCTCAGGACGTAGCGCAGTTTGTCCTCCATCTCCGCCAGCAAATCGGCCACGCGGAAGATGCGCGATGCGTCGCACAGCTTGGCCTGTTCGGCCAGTGTCTTCACCTGGTCCGGCGTCGCCTCCAGTCCGGCGGCCGCGCCGCCGAGCGTTTGGTAGACGATCAGGTTGCGGACGTGCTGCATGAGTTCGGCCACGAGGCGGCGCATGTTCTTGCCGGAGGAATCGAAGGTCTCGACGGAATTGAGAATCGTCGCGGCATCGCCCTTGAGGATGGCCGTCACGAGGCTTTCGAGCGCCTGGCGCGACACGAGACCGAAGACGCTGAGCGCGTCCTCTTCGGTGATTTTGTCGCCTTTGAACGCGATGAGCTGGTCGAGGGAGGACAAGGCGTCGCGCATTCCGCCCTCGGCGCCGCGCGCGATGGCCAGCAGGGCGTCTTCTTCGGCGGCGATGCCCTCCTTGTCGCAGATGAAACGAAGACGGCCGGCGATTTGATGCGTCTGGATGCGCCGCAGGTCGAACCGCTGGCAACGCGAGACGATCGTCGCGAGCATCTTGTCGCCCTCCGTCGTCGCGAAGATGAACTTCACGTAGGGCGGCGGCTCTTCCAGCGTTTTCAGCAGGGCGTTCCACGCCGCCGCCGTCAGCATATGGCATTCGTCGACAATGAAGATCTTGTATTTGGATGACGTGGGCTTGAACTGAACGGCGTCGATGATGGGGCGCACGTCCTCGACCTTGTTGTGGGACGCGCCGTCGAGTTCCGTCACGTCGAGCGAACGTCCTTCGGCGATCTGGCAGCAGACCGGACACGTGCCGCAGGGTTCGACGCCCTTCGGCGTCGGGCAGTTAAGGGCTTTCGCGAAAATCCGCGAGAGGGTTGTTTTGCCGATGCCGCGCGGGCCGACGAAGAGGTAGGCGTTTGCGATGCGTCCCGTCTTCAGCGCGTTGCGCAGCGTCCGCGTGACGTGTTCCTGCCCCACAACGTCGTCAAACGTCATGGGGCGGTATTTCAGCGGCAACGCGACATGGGCATTTTGCTTTTCGTCCATGGCGTCAAGTATAGCATAAAATCGGCCGCAGACAGTCGTACGTCCGCAAACGTTCGGACGGCGGTTCGCGCCGTCACGGTGCCGGCGTGGATGCGGCCGGACGTTCGTCCTCCGCCGGAAGCGGCGGGATCGCGTGGACGCGCCGCGCCGGTGTGCGGCCGATGCGCGTCCGGTGCGTATGCGTCCGCGATTCGCCCGGATCCCGTTCCAACGAGGCACAGCCCGCACATCCGGCCAGTACCAGTGCCGCCGCCATGAATTTCATCATTTGCTTCATTCTCAGTTCGTCTCCTTTTCGAGATTGCTTCCTTCTTCGTGCGCGAATATCATACCACA
>CAZTHR010000101.1:0-8206 GCA_964613265.1 uncultured Lentisphaeraceae bacterium
TCCTAATGTCGTGGGTGACATGTAGTCGAAAACAAGTCCTTGTGATATAATCCTCCCCATGGACAACGCCGAAGAACAGAACGCCCGCGCGGAGGAGCCGTCCGCCGCCAATCTTGCGGAGGAACGCATCCGTCTGGAACGCGAGGCACTTGCCGTCGAACGCGAGCGCCTGGCATCTGCACGTCTGCACGCCGAAGCCGAAGCCCGGCTCGCCCGCAAAACCCGCCGCCCTTTTCTGACGGGCGTCGCCGTGTTGTTGTTCGCCGCGCTCTGTTTCGCCGGCGGCCTGATGACGGGCGTCGCCGTCATGGAAAACCGCCAGCAACGCCAACGTGAAGCGCGGTTGGCGCGGGCGCTCTCCCAACTTGACGGATGGACGGATTTCGCCGCCACCACGAATGCGCCGCTCCCCGAAGTCCTGATCGACGGCAAAACGCCTGAACCCGTCCGCCGCAAAGTCGCCGTCGTCGTCATCCAATAACGAAAGCCCTCCGTACCACAAGGCATCCACCTGCACGCCACCATGAGGAATCGTTTGAAAATCCATCTGTTTCTCGCCAGCTTGATGTTGTCCGTCGTCTCGGCCGCCGCCACGTTCGCCCCTCGGTTTGAAATCACGGCCTCGACGACGAACTTCTATCCTTCCGAATCCACGACGCTCACGCTCCACCTCTACCTGCCGCCGCTGCCCGCGCCCTTCGACGCGGTATCGCCGCTCGACGATTCGCGCGCACCGCATCTACAGGCGGAGTTTCTGGCACTCGACTGGTCGTCGCCTGTGGCCGCCCGTCCGAAACTCAAACCGCAAACGCTTTCAGCCAGCGATCTGCCGCACCTCCTCTTCTCCGGCGACACGGCGGAACGCCCGCGCGAGGGCAACGACCGCTTTTTCGTCAACGACTACCAGAACGAATCCGACCCGTTCAGCCTTTTCGCTGCCTCCCGCCCGCTCTTTCGTTTCACCACGCAACGAGAAGAAATCGACGGCGTGAACGTCTGGCATTTCACTGCGCCGCTCAGTCCGTGGCAAGGCAAGACAACGGGGACGCTGGCCGTGCCCGCCGCCACGTTCCAGATTCCCTATGCGGTCAACGTGCGGACGGCACGTGACCTCTTCGGCCGTCCCGTCCATGAGCGCGTCATGCGAACCGTCCGCCTCCGCGCCACACCGCCCACGCTCGCCGTCATCGAACCGCCACAAACGGGTCGTCCCGCGACGTACCGGGGAACCGTGGCATCCAACGCAACCCTCACGGCCAAACTCAACACAAACCTCTGCACGGCGGGCGATCCGCTCGTGCTGACGGTTACCGTGTCGGGGCCAGACGACTTGTCGCTCGTCCCCCCGCCGTCGTTCGCCGCCGTACTCGACGGCACGAACTTCCGCATCGACGAAGCGTCTCTGCGAACGGAAACGTTGGCCGACGCCCGCCGTTTCACGTGGCGTGTCCGTACGCTCAAAGCAGGTACGGTGGAGTTCCCGGCTCTGCCGTTCACCTACTTCAGCCTCGCCACGCGCTCGTACGTCACGGTCTCGTCCGATCCCATCCCCATCCAAGTCAAGGCGGGCGTCCAGGCCGCGTTGGGCGACCTCGACGAATTGACCGACGACGACACCTTCCTACTGCCCGACGGACTGGATCTCGACGTCGGCGGCGCCGCCACCCGTCCCCTGCTCCCGCATCTGCGTACGGCACTGACGCTCTTCATCCTACCGCCGATCCTCTTCCTGCTCATCCGCCTCGCCCCACCCGTCCGCCGTCGTGTCGCCGCCCGCAACGCGACCCATCGTAAAGCCACGGCCTATGCCCGATTGAAACGCGCCCTGCGCGGACGAGACGCCGCTCGGAAAGCCGCCGCCGTTCGCACGTTCTTCGCCGTCCGCTACGACGTCAACGGCGCGACCGTGACGGCCGCCGACGCGGAACGTCTGATGGCGAACGACTATCCGCCCGACGACATCGCCCCCGTCGTTTCAGCCCTGCGCGACCTCGATCGTGCGCAGTACGCCGCCCGCGCAACCACGGGTACGGGACTGACCGTCCTCCTCCTCGCGCTGTTACCTGTGGCGGTGTTCGGCCGCACAACGCCCGATACGCCGGATACGGACTTCACCTACCGCCGCGCCCTGTCGCTGGCGACGCAGGCGCACGACGCCACGCAATTCAAGAACGCCGTCAAGGCCTATGCCGCCTGTCTGGAACAGGGCGCGGACACCCCCGCCCTGTTCGCCAACATGGGCGCGTGCGCCGTCTTCGCCAATGACCCGCGCACGGCGCGTCTGGCGTTCGCCTGTGCGGAACGCCGTACGGGCGAAACGCCGTCGACGCGGCGCGGCCTTCAGGCCGCCCACGCCCGCCTGAAGAACGACCCGCGGGCCGATTTGCCGCTCACGCGCATCTTCCTTCGGCCGCACTACAGTTTGCCGCTTGACGTCCGCCTCCTCGTGGCGGCCGTGTGCTGGGCGTTCCTCTGGCTCGTCGCCCTTCTGCCGCCCGGCGGCGCCCGACGATTCCTAACCGGTCTCGGCCTCCTGCTGTTCCTGTCCGCCGCCCTTTCAACCACCGTCTCGCTCGTCGAGGATTCCGCCGCGAAAGGAGCGTTGATCCATGTCGCTCGGTAAATTCCACACGCCGGATTTTCGTTTGTGTTCACTCGGCGTTCTCGGTCTCGTCTGCCTGTCCGCAACAACCGCGTGCGCACAGTGGCCGTTCGGCGGCCTTCCCGACGTCCGACAGCTGCGGCGCGGTACGTCCCTGCCACGCACGGAAATCACAGGTACGGCACGGCTCGAACCGCGCACGGTCGTCGCGGGCGAAGCCGCCGCGATTGTCGTCGAACTCCTCGTCGACAAGGGCGTCGGATTCGATGAGTCGCTCCGAATCGGCGGTCTGCCGGACGCAGGGGAGACGGTCATCTACGGCGATTTCGAAAATCTGTCCGACGTCACCGCGCCCACGAACAAAGTGCTCAAACGATTCCGTCTGCCCGTCCGCTTCCTGACACCGCGTACCGAAAAAATCCAGCTCGCCGTACAGGGCATGGCGACGACGCGCCGGCAGCAGGGGAACGCGAGTTTCACGTCATCGACGAGTTTCGCCACGCGCCTCACCCCCTTCGAACTCATCGTCCGTGAACTGCCGACCGATCAGCGGCCGCCGGACTTCTCGGGTGCGATTGGCACAAAGTTCACGCTCACGCAGACCCTCTCCCGCAACCACGTCCACCCCGACGATCTCATTGAGGCCACCTACCGCCTCGTCTACGACGGCTACTTTCCGTCCAACACCTACCCCGTCGTCGAACAGCTCTCCCCCGCATTCAAGGCCTATGACCCCAAGGAGATTGCTCGGACGCGCAACACGGTGACGTGGAAACAGTTTCTCCAACCGCGCACCACGGCGGCCACGAACACGGCACGAATCGCCCTGTCGTACTACAACACCCAAACCAAGCGCTATGAAACCGTCGCCGCGCAACCCCAACGACTTGTGTTCGTCTCCGACCAGGCCGCGACGACGAACAACACGGCGCTCGTCGTCACGCAAGACACGGACGCGCCCTCCCCGTCTGAGGGTACGCCGTCCGCATCGACAGACGAGATTGAACTCCGTTTCGCCCCCTCGACCGCCGCGCCCGTCATTGCGCGGCTGCCGGCGAACACGCCGCTCAAAGAATGCGCCCGCCACCGTGATTGGCGGCGGGTCGAAACGCCCCAGGCCATCGGCTGGACGCGCTAGTCAGCCGCGCCCCGCCCGCCGTTTCATTCGGGGAAGGCGAGATGCGAAACGCCACTCGCCACGGACACGGGTGCGCGGTTCGGCAGCACGAGCGTCGTGGGCGTGAGCGGCGGGCGCTCAAGATCGAAGACGAGCTGGCCGCCCTTCCGCTCCCAGCGCACCGCCACGCGGCCGCGCGGCGTATCCTGCGCCGCCTCGACGAACGAGAGCGACTTCGGGAAGACCGGCTGAACGACCACTTCCGCAAACCCCGGTTTCGCCGCGCGGATGCCCGCCAGACGCGACATGAGCGAACTCAAGGCACCGGAGAACATCGCGTGGTTGTGCGTGTTCATACCGCTCTTGAACGTCCACTGTTCCCAGAGCGTCGTGGCGTCGTTCGCGAACATGAAACCGAAGCCCGGATATTCCGGCTGCGTCATCGCATGGACGAAAGCGTCGGCCGCGCCCGCGTCGCACAGCGCGTCGCCGAGGTAGCGCATTCCGTAGATGCCCACGTCCACCTTGCCGCCGTTTTTCGCGCGCACCGTCCGCACGAGCTGTTCGGCGACGGCGGCCCGCACGTCGGCCGGCACGATGTCGAACACGAGCGGCAGGACGGACGTCGTCTGCGAACCATCGCCGTAGGTCGCCGTGGCCGCGTTGTAGAATTTTGCATGGAACGCGGCCTTCGCCTTCGCGTGGAGCGCACGGTAGGCCGTCGCATCCGCCGTCTTGCCCAACGTCTCGGCCGCCTCGGCGACTGTCCGGCACATTTCGCAGAAGATGGCGGTGTTGACGATTTCGACATCATTGAAGAACCCCTTCCACGTGCCGTCGTTCGGGGCGCACCAGTCGCCGAAACCGGACGGGCAGATCAAGTCCGGCCATTTGCGCACGTCGCCGTCCACCTGCGCTTTCATGTCGGCGTAGCGTTCGGCCAGAATCCGAGCGTCGCCCGTGGCGCGGTAGAGCCGGCCGACGAGCGTGACCGAATCGCCCGTCCAATCGGGATTGCCACGTCCGCCGCGCACGTCGTCCAGCCACTTCTCGTAGTAGCGCGTCAACTGGAACCACGCCAGCGCGGCATCCTCGTAGGCCTGTGAATCCATCTGGCAGGGCGTCCGCTCGCCGCGCATACAGCAGTCGGTCGGATAGCTCACGAAGTTGGAGCGCATCGACCAGTTCGCGGCGTTCACGAATTTCGCAAGCGTCGGATCGGAGGACGCGAAACGCCCGGCGGGTTCGAGATCCGCGTGGATGGCCCAGCCCACGAGGTCATCCACCGTCGGCCGCCCCGGCCATCCCGTGATTTCGACGAATTGGAAACCGTGGTAGGTGAAACGGGGCGTGAACGTCTCGACTTCGCCCGTGCCGGCGAGGATGAACTCGTCCGTCGATTCGGCAATGCCATTCGTCCACGGATCGATGTTGCCGTCCTTGCCCACAAGTTCGCTCGTGTGCAGACGGATCTTCGTCCCCTTCGGCCCCTTCACGCGCACGGACACGTAGCCCGCGCGGTTCTGTCCGAAATCAGCCACAAACACGCCCGGCCGCGTTTCCACGATGCGGACGGGACGGCGCGGATCGAGCTGCCGGACGGGCGGCGCGTCGTTGGGACGCAACCGGGGCGAATCGCCGTCCGCGCACACCGTCACCGGCGTCCACGCGGCGGTCTTCTCCGCCTCCGGGGTACACCAAGCCGGATCCACGCGCGACGCGTCGATCGTCTCGCCGTTGTAGATGCTCGCCCGCGTGATTTCGCCGTCCTGCGTCATCTCCCATGAACCGTCCGTCACCACCACGTCGCGCGTACCGTCTTCGTAGACAACCGCGAGGTGGAGAATCGCGCGTTTCGTCTTCAACCAGTGCCAGCCGTAGCGCGAGAAGTCGTCGGAGTAACCGGCCGCCAGCCAGAAGCCGACCGTGTTGTCCACCCCGCGCTTCACCTGCGCCGTCACGTCGTACGTATCGACAAGCGCCCCGTTCCCCGTCATGCCCGGCGCGAGGACACGCGTCGGATCGACCTTCGCGCCGTTGAGCCAGAGTTCATAGAAGCCCAGGCCCGTCGCCGACGCGATGGCCGATTGGACGGGTTTCGCCGCCAAACGGAACGTCTTGCGCAGACGCGGCGCGTTCTTCGGAATGATGCCGGGATGGTACGCGCAGCCGTCCGCTACGTGCAGTTTGCCGTCCTTCAACTTCGGGCGATGGAACGCGGGCATGATGTGTCCGCTGAACCGGTCGAACAAGAGGCGCGTCCCGTCCGCCGCCGTAACGGAGAGTTCGGAAATCAACGCCTCTTCGCCCGACGATCCGCGCACACCGATCGTACCGGCGGCGAACGTGTCGTCCCGCCGCGTGTCGACGCACACGCCATCGACCCACGTACGGATTTCCGCGCCCCGCACGGCGATTTTCACGACGTGCTCCTTCGCCACGTCGAAGCCTTTCGGGAAAAACGCGCCCATGTCCACGGCGGGCAGAATGCGCATCCCGCCATTCTTGAACACATGGGGACGCAACCGCGGCGCATTCCCCTCCACGTTAATCTGCCACATGTAGCCATCGCGGTCACCCGTCGCCGTGCCGTTCGCCGTGCGGAAACAGAGGCCGAACGCCTTCTTGATGCGCGAGACCTTCACCTGGTAGTCGAAATCGCGCCAGTGGACTTCATACGGCTTTTCGCCAATCCACCGCGCACCGTCCCATTCATCCGCCGTACGCGCGAGGACGAAACGCTGCGGGGCCGACCAGTCCGTCGCCGCCGCGCCGTCTTCGCGGACGAGGCGCACCTGCCACCAGTACGGCGTGCCGGACTTCAGCGGAGCGCCGTCGTAAAGACAGGCGAAACAGTCGGACGCGCGTTTCGTCCAGAGAATGCGGCGGCCGGCGGACACGTCGTCACGACCGTGCGCAAGGCGCACCTCCGCGCCCGCCGGGCGGACGTCCGGTTCCGTGCCGCGCAGCGCCCACGTGAAACGCGGGGCGCGACGCACGACGCCGACGGGATTCACCGCGCTTTCACAACGCGGGGAGACGAGTTGGAGATCCGCCCATGCGGAACACGCGAGGACGGAGACGAGGACGGACGGTAGAAATCGAAGTGGCATGGCTGTACCCGTTGTAATTTTCGTAAATGAAGAAATGGAAGCCGTTAGGAATTGGCCGTCGCGCTCTTGACGATGGTCGTACAGGCTTTGAGGACGCCCGCCACGTTGGCGAGATCGCTGGGGATAATCATCGTGTTGTTCGTCTTGGCGAGATTACCGAACTGCTGGAGATACTGCTGGGCCAGCTGCATGTTGACGGATTCAAGGCCTCCCTTCTCGTTGATGGCGTCGGCCACCTTCTGGATGCCGGCGGCCTGGGCTTCGGCGACGAGCAGGATTTCCTTGGCGCGGCCCTCGGCCTCGTTGATGCGGCGCATCCGTTCGCCTTCGGACAACGCAATCGCCTCCTGGCGTTCACCCTCGGCGCGATTGATCTTCGCCTGACGCTCGCCTTCCGATTCGGCGATCATCGCGCGCTTTTCACGTTCGGCGCGCATCTGCTTTTCCATCGCGTCGCGAATCGTACGCGGCGGCGTGATGTTCTTGATTTCGTAGCGCGTGACCTTGATACCCCAGGGGTCGGACGCCTTGTCGACGGCGTTGACAATGGCCTGGTTGATGGCCATGCGTTCCTCGAAGGAACGGTCGAGGTCGAGTTTGCCCATTTCGGAGCGCATGGTGGTCTGGGCGAGCTGCGTCGTGGCAAAGAGGTAGTTACCGATGCCGTAGGAGGCCTTGACGGGATCCATCACCTGCATGTAGAGGATCCCATCGACCGACACGGCGATGTTGTCTTTCGTGATGCACTCCTGCGGTGGGACGTCGATGGCCTGTTCCTTGAGCGTGTGGCGATAGGCGATTCGATCGAAGAACGGCACGAGGATGTGGAAGCCGGCCTCCAGCGTCGTGCGGTACTTGCCCAAACGCTCGACAATGTAAGCCGTCTTCTGCGGCACGATGACGGCCGTCTTGATGATGGCGACAAGAACGATTATCGCGACGATGGCGAAAAACACAAGCGATTCCATGAAACGACCTTTCTTTTTACGAGATCATTGACTTACGAGATCATTGACGTTGAACGGTGACGATTATACCATTTTTTCCTGCCGTCGATGGTCTCATGCGAACATTCTTACATTATCTCGTGAGCCTGTTACGTCGCCAGTGGAAGTTGTAATATTTCCTCGTTTCTCAATGTGCGTGAAGCCGCTTGAATTGTAGAACATCTCCCAGAGGCGCGTCAAGTCAGCGGAAAATCACACCCTTATCCAGGAAACCCGAGATAAGGGTAAAATAAATGTTTGGAGATTCCCCATTTTTTCGGGCAAGAAAATCACCGAACCCCTGTAAATAAAGGGCGACGTCGCGGTTTTCATGTTGCGCCAAGTGCATTTCACCACCCGTATGGGTACGTAGCGGAATGTATGAGAG
>CAZTHR010000102.1:0-8186 GCA_964613265.1 uncultured Lentisphaeraceae bacterium
AACCGCGACGACCATCTGAAGAACTTCGCGTTCCAAATGGATGAACGGGGTCATTGGGCGCTCGCGCCTTTCTACGACTTCACCTACGCCGACGGGCCGAACGGCTGGCAGACGCTGTCCGTAGCGGGCGAAGGGGCGAACCCCGGCCTTACAGACCTCCGCCGCCTCGCTCAACGTATCACGTTGCAACGGACGGACGTAGAAGATGTCATCGATCGCGTGAACGAGGCGATCAAGGCGATAAAATAAACCGCCGCGCCTCTCATGCGGAGGAACGGCGGTTCGCGTGTTCGCAGGACAAATGCCGCGTTACGCTTTCAGTTCCCACCCCTTGCGGTAGGTCGTCTTCAAATACTGGTTGGCCGCCTCGTCGTTCGTGAAGCGCGTCCCGTCCCAAAGCAGTTTCTTCTTGCCGGCGCGTGGCGCGGCATTGCCCAGCAAAACGGTCGTCGCAAGCGGCGCGGAGTAGTCGAAATTACAACCGCACGGACGGTTCGGATTGCGGATCGCGCGCAGCCAGTCCGCCTGGTGGTTCATCCCCTTCTCACGCGGAAAGAGCTTCGGCGGACGGTTCTTGTAGATGTCCTTCGGTCCGAACACGAGGCTGTCGCCGTGCGGCCCGATGCGGATGACACCCTTTTCGCCCACGAAAATCGACCCGAGCGCCCCCATGCTCTGCCCGTATTTCTTCTCCAGTTCTTCGACGACCGGCGGCAGGTTCTGGAATTCGCGTTTCAGGCAGATGCCGATATTGTTGACGTGCTTGTTGTCGTATGGGATACCGGGCTTCACGCCGTCGTGCCAGTGGAGCGTGACCGCGTCCATGCCCGGCCGCGCCGGGAACTTCCACTCCAGTTCCGTCGCGACGGACCAACTTCCCTCGCACCCCCATTCGACGTGCTTCGTCTCGACGGATTCCGGATGCACCTTCCCCAGGTCGAGCGCCCAGAACACCGGATCGATGATGTGCGTGCCCATGTTGCCGATCGATCCGTTGCCGTAACCGATCCAGCTGTGCCAATCGTGCGGATGCAACGACAGATGGTCGGCCGTGCCAACGTAGTAGTCGCACACCGGCGCCGGGCCGCACCAGGCGTTCCAGTCCATGCCTTTCGGCGGTTCGGCTTTCGGCGGGCGATACCGCATGGCGTTCACGCGGTCGTCGAAACTCCAGACTTCGCGCACCTGTCCGATCGCGCCGGCGCGAATGTACTCCACGAGACGGCGCATTCCCTCCTCGCTGTGGCCGTGGTTGCCCACCTGCGTCACGACGCCGTACTTCTTCGACGCGGCGTGCATGAGGCGCACTTCCTCCACGGTCAACGCCATCGGCTTTTCCACATAGACGTGCAACCCCTTCGCCATCGCCAGCAACGCGGCCGGCGCGTGGTGATGGTTCGGCGTGGCGATCGCCACGGCGTCGATCTGGCTGCCCATCTTGTCCAACATCTCATGGTAGTCGTAGAACGCGGCGATTTTCGAGACGTCGCAGTTCGGCTTGTGGGCCTTGATGACAGCGCGGACCTTCTTCCAGTTGTTCGGATCGGGTTCCGCAATGCAGACAATCTCCTCGTTCGGGCCGCACATGTTGTTGACGATGCCATAGCCCAAACCGTGGCCCATGCGCCCGCCGCAACCAATCAGCCCCAGGCGAATCTTCCGCTCGCCACCGACCGATGCACCGATTGAAAAGAACGGCAGCCCCGCCGCCAGTTTCAAGAACGTTCTCCGTTTCATCCTCGTTGTCTCCTCGTTTGATGTTTCAATTCATGTGCGATTACGTCAATACAAACCTGTCGCCGCCGATGCCGCGTCCGCCGTCTTCATCACCCGCGCCAGCACGGCCGCGCAACCGCCGCAGTGACGGCAGTCGTTCGCGTTCGGACACGCCCCGACCGTTCGCATGAAGTCGTCTGGAAACGCCTTGTTGTCGATCACGCGGGGCGCGAAAAGATCCGCATGCACGGGGTCCATGAGATCCAGCAAATTGCCGTCGTAGGCGTACGTCGCGTAGGCGTTCAGCACCGCCGCGGGATGCGGATGGCGGCGCGTAGCGAGTTTGAAAACGGACACGTACGGCTCGAACGCGGGCACGTCTTCCGGACGAATCCACGTGGCGCGAATGAACTCCTCGAACCGCCCGCGCTGGTACGTCGTGCGGCAGCGGAACACGCTGAAATCGAATTTCTCGCCCACGCCGCTCTGACGGATGCGGTTGTGCCCGTGCATGTTGTCGTGGAACTGCTGGAACGGACACTGCCGCAGACAACCTGAATTCACCTGCATTCCGACAATCTTGCCGTGGGTCTTCGCCCATGCGGCCGTTTCAGATATGAAGGACAAATCCCGTTGGCGTTCACGCGACACGTAGAACGAATCAAACAACTCCTCCACGTACTCAAAACCGAGCGTACCGTGAATGCGAAAGTTGACGCTCAGCCGAATCTTGACGGCGGGAAAACGCTGGCGCAACACCGTGGCGATGAACGGTGAGGTCGTTGTCACGATGTCCGGAAAAAGCCCGCAGGCGTCCATCTCCCGCAACGTCCGCGTCACGAAATCCGCAAGATCCGGACTGATGGCCAGATCACCGTAGCAGTTGCAGTTGAAGAGCGTGTCCAGCAGAATGCCGTTCGCCCGACACCACGCCAAGTCGTCCATCAACCGCGCCCGCACGTCGTCCGTGAAATCCGGCGCGGGCCGGCAGCTCAACACGCCCGGCCATGCGAAAAACACTTCGCGAATACGCGCGCGATGCGGCGCACAGGCGTCGATGAACGGCGCGTTGAAGAAATGGCCGACGGCCAGGTTTTTGAGCGGAGGATGCGTCATCGGAATCGCGTGTGCCTTTCAGGGGTTTTCGGGAACGGGAACGGTCGGAATCTCGACGGGCGTCGTGTCATGCGGCGGCGTCATCCAGTCCAGGACGCCACAGACGACGGCCTGCGCCACAAGTCGCTGACGAACGGGGTTCCAGGATTCCGCCTCCCCTTCGGGAAGGTTGATGAAATCGACTTCAATCAAGCAACTCGGCACGGCGGGGTTGCGGCAGACGGCCAGCGACTTCATCTGGGCGCCGGCGTCCTTCACCGGCGAGAGCACCTTGCCAACGTGCTTCTGGATGCAACGGGCCAGCGCGAGACCGTTCGACGTGGCGGCGTACGTCGTCGTATGCCGGGCGAGACGCGGATCGCGATGCGGTGCCGTGGCGTTGTGGTGGACGCTGATCAATGCGTCCACGTGCGCGTCATAGGCTTTCAACGGACGGTCGACCAACGCGGGGAACGAATCGTCCGACCGCGTCATCAGCACCTGAAACCCGGCCTTCTCCAACGCCGCCTGGATGGCCTGCGCCTGCAAAAGATTGACGTCCTTCTCTTGCCAACCGTGCGGCGACAACGCACCGGGGTCGGATCCGCCATGTCCGGCATCCACGCAGATGCGCACGTTTTCCGGACGGCGGCCGTAAGGCGGACGGTCGGCGAAGCCCGCGCAAATGTCAGGCGCGACAAGCGCTTTCGAGGGCAGGTTTTTCATCGGATGCGCGGCCAGGACTTTCTTCGGCAGAAACCCGCGCCGTCCCTCCAGCCAAACCGCCACCCAGCGCGTACCGGCCACCGCCGCGCCACGCAGCACAAAATCCTTCGGAAGAAAAAACAGCGTATCACCCGCGTCCGGCGCCTCGCGGACGCGGTTCATGAACAGCGAACCCGTCGTCCGCCACGCGCACTCGGCGCCAAGACGCGGATCGTCGTCCGACTCAATCGGCTTCGGCGGCACGCGTGCGGCAAGCGAGGAACGCGCCTTCGGCGGATCGGCCACGACGAACGTGCGAACGAGCCGATCACGGCCACGCACGAACGTCAACGTGTTCGTGCCGGGTTCGACGGACACCATGGACAGAAACGCGCCCGTACGATAGACGTCCGTCGTCACGCCGTTGACATACAGGAGTTCCGTGCGACCGGGATCGACCGACCCAATCACGTACGTCTGTTCCACCGACGGCAATTTTTGGCGTTCGGCCGGGAACGCCACGCGGATCTCAGCCCGCGCCGCGCCCGCCAACAATAAAAATGCCATCAGATAGAATTTCATGCGCTCCATTATACCATGGACGACGGCTCCGTCCCGTGCACATCGCCATTTTCATGAAAAACGTCCAAGCAATCGGCAATCGCCGCCGCCGCCGCACGAAGGTCGTCCTCCGTATGGGCGGACATCAAGGCGACACGCAGACGCGCCGTGCCTTTCGCAACAGTCGGATAGCGGATGGCGGGAATCAGAAAACCGCGTTCTTCCAACGCCCGCGCGGCGGCGCACGCGGTGGTTTCGTCCCCGACGCGGATGGGGACGATGGCGGAATCCGTCCGCACGACAATGCCCCGCGCCGCAAGCGCGTCGCAGAAAAACCGCACGTTCGCCTGCAGCCGCGCCACGCGATCCGGCTCGGCCTCAAGAATGGACAACGCGGCGTCCGCCGCCGCCACAGCCGCCACGCCCGGCGCTGTCGAAAAGATGAACGGGCGCGACGTGTTGCGCAGATAATCGATCATCAATTTCGATGCGCAGACGTAACCGCCCGACGCTCCCAACGCCTTGGAGAGCGTACCCATCAGCACATCCGGATGCCCGCACCCGAAGTGTTCGCACACCCCGCGCCCCGTCGCGCCCACCACGCCCGTCGCATGGGCTTCGTCGATCATCGAAAACGCATCGTATCGACGGCAGACGGCAAGAAACGCCGGCACGTCCAATCGGTCGCCATCCATGGAAAAGACGGCGTCGGACACGGCGAGGCGGCGGCGATGTTCACGACAGGCGGCAAGCTTGCGCGCGAAATCGTCCATGTCGTTGTGACGATAGACAAAGACGTCCGCGCCAGACAGACGGCATCCGTCAATAATCGACGCATGGTTCAACTCGTCCGAGAGAATGGCGTCCCCTTTCCCAACGAGCGCGGTGACGATACCGACATTGGCCATGTACCCCGTGCCGTAGACGAGCGCGGCCTCCGTGCCCTTGAACCGGGCCAGATGACGTTCCAGCGCCACGTGCGGCGGTTGCGTCCCCGTCGTGAGACGCGCCCCGCCCGATCCCGCGCCCCACGTCTCCACCGCCCGCGCGGCGGCTTCGACCACACGCGGATCACGCGCAAGATCCAGATAGTCGTTGGACGAAAGGACGACACACGGCCGCCCATCGACGACGGCCGTCGGACCCGTCGGCGACGCAAGCGTCCGGCAGACGCGGGACAGTCCCGCCGCCGCAATGCGGTCGAGGTCGCGCACCAGTCCGTCAAACCGTCGTTCCGGCAACGGCGTTGCCAGCACAGGAACATCCGTCACCACGACGCTCTGGTGTTCGAGGAAATGGATTGTCTCGGCCACCCGCGTACGCGGGCCGCGATAGAGGAAGATGCGGCCGCCGTTCGGATCGCCCTTCTCTTTAATCGTCGTAATACGCTGATAGCCAATTTCCCGCGTCGCCACGTAGCCTGTCACGTAGTCGGGATCGTCGGACACGCAGATCTCGCCAACAATGCCGGGCGCGGCCTGGACTTTCGTCGCAAGAACGATGGCCTCGGCGTAGTGGTTCTTGCCGGACGCCGTGCCCTTCGCAAGGGAATCGGCATCGTCCATGTACGTCGCACGAACACCGCGCGTCACGTCCGGGTCGAGACGTTCGAGCGTGTCCGCATCCAGCAGCATCGCGCCGCGCAGGGCGTGCGTTTCCGCAAAGCGGGCCAGAATGGCGTCAATCCGCGAAATGCCGGCGGCGGACAGAAGTTCGGCGGCGCGGGCGCGTCCCTCCGCCGCCGTGCGCGTGACGTTCGTTGTGACAGACAGCGCGGGAATGCGCAGAATCTCGTGCGGATCTTCGATCTTCAGATTCACGAAGTCGGGCGTGCCCTTGGGATGGGCGAGCGCACGTTCAACGAGCGTCGCGGCCGTCTTCGGCACGGCGGCGGCGGGAACGATCTTCTCCGCGCCCGACGTGTGGACGCCCGCACACGCCGCCCGCATCTTGACGGAATAGAACCGCTCACTCATGGAAGTCCCCTTCGTCCGTCACAGGGCCGGGCGGACACGCCGCCAAATCGGCGATCGCGTCCACAATCCGCGTAATCGTGCCGCGTGACGAAATGAGCGGCGGCATCGCGTAGATGAAATTGCAGAACGGACGCAGCCACACGCCATGCGCATCAATGACTCGCTCGATGTCCGCGCGGGCCGGCAAACGATGTGTCTCGACCACGGCGGCCGCGCCGAGAATGCGAACGTCCCGGACGTTCGGGAAATCGCGGACACGCGCAAGGTCGTCCCGAAACGCGCGTTCGATCCGCGCGACGGCGGCCGCATACTCGCCTGCCGCGAACAAGTCCAGCGACGCACAGGCCGCTGCGCAGGCGAGCGGGTTCGCCATGTAGGTAGGGCCGTGCATGAACGCGGACGGCACCCCGTTTGAAATCGTCTCTGCGACCCTTTCGGAGGCCAGTGTCGCGGCGAGGGTGAGATGTCCGCCCGTGAGCGCCTTGCCGACCGTCATGATGTCCGGCGTCACGCCCGCGTGTTCGTGCGCCCAACGCGGCCCCGTACGGTAGAAGCCCGCCGCAATTTCGTCGAAAATCAGCAACACCCCGTGTTCGTCGCAAAGGCGGCGCATCTCACGCAGGTACTGCGGGTGATAGAAGTTCATTGCGTTCGCAGCCTGAAAAATCGGCTCGCAGACGACGGCCGCGATTTCGCCATCCCGTTCGTCCAACACGCGGGCGAGGGATTCGATGTCGGCGGATTGCCACGTGCCGCCAAAAGGACAGGTCGGTTTTTCGGCGAAGAAGTGCCGCGTCATGATGCCCTTGAACAGCGTGTGCATTCCATCGGGATCGGAGAGCGCCATGCAGAGCGACGTGTCGCCGTGGTAGCCGCCCTTGAGCGCAACGAGACGGTTGCGTGCGGGATGGCCGAGGGCATTGTGGTACTGGACGGCCATCTTCGCAGCGACCTCGATGGAGATGGATCCCGAATCGGCGAAGAAGACGCGGTTCAATCCGGGCGGCGCGAACGCGGCGAGTTTCTGCGCCAGCTCGATGGCGGGATCGTGGGTGAAGCCGCCAAACATGACGTGGCAGAGCTTTTCGGACTGCCGTCGAATGGCGTCGGCAATCATGGGATGGTTGTGACCGTGCGCGACGCACCACCAACTGGACACGGCGTCGACCAGTTTCCGGCCGTCAGCGAGCGTGATGTTCACGCCAGACGCGGCGCGCGCGAGGCGGACGGGCGGAGGGTCTTTGAGCGAAGCGTAGGGATGCCAGATGAACGAACGGTCGTAGGCGAGGGACGTCATGCGAAAATCTCCGAAAAATCCACGTCGGGATAGGGGCCGCCGTCGGAAACGCGCGGGACGCGCACAACGACGGGCGGGAAGCCCCAACGCGACAAATAGCGGCGCGTCGTGTCGGGCGTGTCCTTGTCGATGTCCGGATCGGCGGCGGGGAATTCATTGTAAACGACACCCGCGACATCCAGGCCGCGCGTCTTCGCCGCCTCCAACGAAAGGAGCGTGTGGTTGATCGATCCGAGACGTCCGCACGTGACGAGAATCAGCGGCCAGTGGTGGAGCGCGGCGAAATCGGCGGAGAGCATGTCGTCCGTGAGCGGCACGTGGAGACCGCCCGCCGATTCGACGAGGACGACTTGATGCTTGACGGCACAGGCTTTGACGGCGTTCGCGATCGCCACGAGATCGACCGTACGCTGTTCACGGGTGGCCGCAAGCAGGGGCGACGAAGGGAATTTGAAAATCTGCGGCGCGGTGAGGCCGGCGGCGTCTTCGGGATAGCGGACGCCCCCGCAAAGAGCGCGATGGACATCAATGTCCTCGGAAAAACCGTCGTTGCCCGTTTGCACCATTTTGACGGTGATCACGTCGATGCCGCGTTGGAGAAGGAAGCGGGCCATTAGACCCGTGGCGATTGTCTTGCCGATGCCGGTGTCGATGCCGGACACGAAATAGATGCCGTTCATTTCTTACCAGATTCCTGTAGAATGGAGCGGTCATTATACCATCTTCCGCGCCGTCGTGCATCCGCGCCGATTTGCCATTCACGCGCCAGAAGAGTACAATGTGCGTTCCACCCTAAAAGGATTTTCTGTGAAGGAACTTCAGATTCTCTTTCTCGT